>JBCCIK010000116.1:0-10414 GCA_039028255.1 Pseudomonadota bacterium
CTGCCGCGTTTTCACCGATCTGGGCGGCCAGCACGCGAACCTCTTGAATTCGTTTTTTGTTCAACAGGTTGATCTGGCGCTGCAGTTTCGGAATCAGCCATGCTTGGACGGGGATCAGTGCAACGGCTGCAAGACCGAACCACACGCTCTGCAAGAACAGGAAGGACAGGATCGTCAGCATCTGCCCCGCTTGCAGAACCGGCTGACTGATCGCATCCCCCATCAAACCGCCCATCGGCTCGCTCTCCGCGGTAACCATGGACACCATCTCGCCTTGGCTGACACGTTCAAAGTAAGGCTGCGGGAATCTAAGCGCGCGGCTGATCAGCTGATACCGCAAGCGGCGCAACATGCGTTCGCTTAGCACGCCTTTCATCGTGTTGATCCGCATTTTCATCAGGCCGTGCGCCAGCACCGCCCCCAGAAACGCAAAACACAGAATAATCAAAAAGTTGGTCTGCGGCAGGCTATATCCCCAAACATCAACAATACTGCTGGTTGCGCCGATCGCGTCGTTGATGATGCGTTTGGGCAATTCCAACGTCAGGTAAAGCAAGGGAAACAGCGTCGATGTCACGGCCAGCAAGATCAGTTGGTCGCGTTTCGAATATTTCCAGATAAACCGAAAAATCGTGCGTTCTATGGACCCAGCCCCTGTTTTTTGTTTGTCTGCCGATTTTGGTCTAATGCTCTTAAATCCAACAGCATAAAGGTACAGGCATCAGTCTGAAAGACGCAAATATTTTCAAAAGACGCAATTTTCTTGACCTTGTGTGAACTAGTTCATTTGCGCGACCGCATTTTAATGCCTACTGTTCCCGACAGGACGGCTAACGGGAGGTTACTTTTTGTCCGCCAGTTATGGTGCGGTGTTGTTGATGATCTGCTTGTTGCAGATCAAACATATGTTCGCCGATTTTTACCTGCAGACGCCCAAAATGCTCTCTGGGCGAGGAGAGTATTTGCATATGGGCCGTGCGCAGCATGCAGGTGTGCATGTTGTGGGGTCGGTCATAGTATTCTTGCTGTTTGGCGCACCGCTGGCGTTTATTGCGATCGTCGTTGCGCTGGAATGGGTTGCCCATTTCAATATCGACTATCTGAAAGCCAGCTATTCCGACAAAAAACAGCTAGACCCCAGCCAACCGGCCTTTTGGCGCGCGGCGGGGCTGGATCAGTTCATGCACCACCTGACATATCTTGCAATGGTGTGGGCGTGGGTCAGTTTCGCCAGCTGACGTCAGGCGACCTGTTCCAAACCGGCGTTTTTGTACGTGGTCAACCACAGCCGGTCCAACGCATCAATTCGGTTTGGATCAAAACGGCGCTCAACTTCCCAGTAACGACCGGACGGCACGCTGTACCCAAGCTCGGCTTCGACGCGCAGGGCCTCTGCCATCCCGGACGTTTCATGCAGTGGGCAGGTGGCCGGGTCATCGTGTTTGACGGACGGAAACACCAAGCGGCTTTCCCCAGTCGACAGGCGTACCGCGCGACATCCCTGCAACGCGGCGAACAAGCCCAGCCGGGCGGATTTTGCCTCAAGCGAACGCAAGGTGATGTCCGCGCGCAAAGGATCGGGTTGACCGGTTCCGTAGAAATGCGTCCGACCCGACCCGGAATACACCATGTCACAGCCGAAATAAGCCAGCACCGACGGTTTCAATGCAGACAGCGCCCAATAACCGGCCGTAAACGCCATGGTACCGCCGGCGTAGACAAAGCCGCCATACTCGTTTTGCCGGGGAACATACGCCTCAGCGGTTACAATTTTCTGACCCGGGTTCAGGCTATCGGGGCGTTTTGCGTGCGGGAAATCCTCTGGATGGATCAAAAAGTCCCAATCCGAACGAATACGCCACGCATTGTTGATGGCCACAATGTGCGTGAACGGTGCACGGTCCCAGCGTTGCGCAGCCATCGCGCACGGGGCGCTGCCCAAAATCAGGACTTTATTCGTTTCGTCAACCATCACGGGGCCTGCATATCGTGCGAACCCCGTGGAACATAGTGTGCCGATGCGCGCAGGCTAGCCTAAAACCGAAAAACTGCTTTCTTCATTGATTGCGCGCTTGCGCGAATAAAAACCGACATCAATCGAGCGCTTGATGTACGGCAGCTCGAATTGCAGTGGCTGCACATCGTGATCTGCACCCCCTTCGCAATACGCGATCAGCGCGGCCATCATCTTGCCCGCAATCGGGGCGTTTTTGTACTGGTTCCCGCTGGTTCCGCAGGCCATGTAAAACCCGGGCAAGCTGGATTTGTCGTAGATCGGAATCCAATCGGTCGATGCATCATACAAGTCGACCACACCGCGTGTTTTGGACGGGATGCCAAGGCTTGGCACCCGCTGTGCATAGCGCATCGCCTGTGTGGTCCACTGATCGGTGAACTCATGATTGTAGTGCACGTCATCCTCGCACCACTGATGCGGATCGCATTCCGGGTCCTCTGAACCAACCAGAATGTGGTTGCCATGTTCGGGACGGCAATAGCAGGCGATATCGCTGTCGGACACAATTGTACCGTTGTTTTCAAAATCGAACCCTTCGGGCGCAGGTACATGAACCACTTCTTGGCGGAGGGGGCGGGTTTCGATAGTCATATCGTCCAGCACATTCGCCAATGTGTTGATAATCGCGGACCCCGGCCCTGCGACATTCACCACAACTTTGGACTGGATTACCTCGCCCGAGGCCAATTTGACCCCAGCCACTCGTCCACCGTCGGTGAGAATCTCGACCACTTCAGCCCCGGTGCGCACCTCAGCCCCGTGCTGTTTCGCAGCGTCCATCAGGTTTTGCGCTGACAAGGCCGGGTCCGTCACATATCCGGCTTGCGGCCAGAATACGCCGCCCTGCACGTTGCGACCGTTTGATTGACCAAACTCAGGATCATCCATACGCCGCGCAGGGGAAAAACTGTCCAGTGAATAGACCGGCAGTCTGTCTACGATGGTCTCGGGCGACCATTCCTCGAACGGGCAATCCAGATTGGCGCTATTCTGGATGTGTTTTTCCAGCATGCCGTTGGCCTCGGTCTTCATGACCAGACACCCGGTTTCGCGGAATTGCGCCAGATTGGCATCTTCGGGCAACCCAAGGTAATCCGCCCAGTCGCGCCAGTAGTGATACCCCTCCCACGCAAAGGCGGTGCCGTCAAAGGTCGAATAATGCATGCGGATGATCGCGCAGGACCCGGCGGTCGAGCCGTGGCCAACCTGGCTGTTACGATCCAGCGACAGGGTTTTCCAACCTGCCTTTGCCATTTCGAACGCGGTGGCAGCGCCAATCACGCCGGTGCCGATGATGATTGCGTCTGGTTGGCTCATTCTGTGTCTCCTTCCCAATAGCGCTTTGAATAGGCGCTGAATTCTTCCACTTCTTCCGGGCACGGCTCTACGCCGGTAAAGACGTAAAGGTAATGCGGCACCATGGACAGCCGTGTCGCCATCGGCTCGTTCAGTTGCGCCAAATCGTATCCGATCTGCATGTAGTAAAGCACGCGGGCGCGGGTCTCAGATTCAATCTCGGAATAGCCAAAGCGCGCGAACATGGCGTGCAGCGCTTCAAGTCGCCGCGCATCCGATTGGTCCAGCGCGCGGCGCACCTTGCCCGACTTGCGCGCCCAGTCACGCACCGCAAAATCCAGCGCTGTGTCGAACAGGTCAGTATTCACCACGCAGCGATGCACATTGCAAACGGCGCCCGTGATGGTCTCTGCCGGAGCTTCTGTTTGCGCGACCAGAGCCACCGTATTGGTCGCCTGCCAGCGCGCCAGCAGAGCATCCAGCAACTCTTGCCGGGATGAGAAGTACCAGTAGAAGGACGACCGCGACACCGCCATCCGTTCAGCCAGGTTCAGCACCTTGATCTGGTCCACCCCGTCAGAGATCAGCACGTCCATTGCCACGTTCAGCCAATCATCGCGTGTGACCTTGATGTTGCCGACCAACGGTTCAGCTTTGGGATCGTCCCTATGCAGGATCGGCTTGGTGTTCATTCAACTCTCCGGCGGCGCGCCGCCTTCGGCGGTCCGGCGCGCGATGAAATCATTCAATGCGCCCAGCCGGTCACTGTCGCCAGCGGGGGCTTTAAAATCGTTCAGGATCGCTTTCCAAACCCCGGTCGCGCGATGATTGGCATCGACCGAGCCGCGTTCAGCCCAAGTGCCGAAATTAGCATAATCATGCACGTGCGGTTCATAGAATTCCGTGTTGTAACGCTCCATCGTCTGGCTGGAGGCGAAAAAATGACCGCTGGGTTGCACCTCGCTCAGGGCTGTTTCAAAGCCGATCTCGGATGTGCCGGCCTCAGCCCCGGCACAAAGCTCTGCGACCATGTTCAGTACTTCGGCATCGCAGACCAGCTTTTCGAATGATACCGTCAGACCACCTTCCAGCCAGCCAGCCGAATGGATGATCACCGTGGCCCCGGCCATCAAACACCCCCACAGACCAAACTGGTTTTCATTTGCGGCCTGAACATCGTTGATGTTGGCAGCTGACCCCGCCGCTGATCGCCATGGTAATCCCAGATGCCTGGCAAGTTGACCTGCCGCCAGCGACGCCTGGAAATGCGACGGCGTCCCAAAAGCGGGCGCACCGGATTTCATGTCCACATTGCTGGTGAACGTGCCGTAACAAACGGGCGCACCTGCATTGGCCAGCTGCGTCAGTGTCAGCGCCGCCAGCGCCTCGGCATGTGACAGGGTGATCGCCCCGGCCACAGTGATCGGCGCCATTGCTCCCATCAGAGTAAACGGAGTGATAATCGACATCTGCCCGTGGCGCGCAAAATCGATCAGACCCTGCGCCATGGGTATGTCCAGCGTGCGCGGGCTGTTCGTGTTGATGATCGTGTAGCAATGTGCGTCAGACCGAAACTCATCGTCAGACAATCCGCGCGCGGTGCAGAGCATCTGGAAACAATCCGTCACCTGCGGTGTGCCGCGCGAAAAGAAGAACGGGAACTTATCAGTCAGCTCCATCTGTGCTCTGGTGGTGAAATAGTGGCGCAGATGGGTTGGCACATCTTGCGGCTCAACCTGTGGCGAGATCATCTGGAAGACATCGAAGTGATGTGTGAGCTTCAGGAACTCAGTGTAATCCTGTCCTGTCGCAGGACGTCGACCGCGTTCCAGATCAGTCGCATTGGGGGCGCCTGCTCCGGGTTGGAACACCAGACTGCCCAGTTCCAGGGTGAAATCCCGGTGTCTCGCGCCCGCGCGGCACGCGATGGATTTCGGAGCCGACGCAACCGCCGCCTCGACCATGTCGCGGCCGATAAAGACCATTTCGCCGTCTTCGTCCACGCGCGCGCCACCAGCCGCAAACAAACGGCGCGCTTCGGGCAGCAGAACTTTGACGCCAAGTTCCTGCAAGGTTCGCAGGGCCGTTTCGTGCATGTCGGCAATCCGTTCGGCCGGGAAAACCTCCATCGCGGGAAAAGGGTTCCTGAGCTGGCGATAATTCACATCGCGCTTTGGCGAGGGCACGGCGTCCACGCCACGCCCACGCCGTCTGCGGCCACGTTCCGAGGTTTGCGAGATCACCATTAGCCCCTCATCGCGCTGCCCTGTGGATCATAGGGTGACGGAGCGATCACGCGCGCCGGACGTTCGACGCCCACAACATGCACCGACAACTGCGTCCCCGGTGTGGCCTTGTCGCGATTGATCAAAGCCATGGCCAGGGACTTGCCGGTATAGTGGCCGTATCCGCCAGATGTCACAAAGCCCACGCGCTCTTGATCCGCCCAGACCGGTTCATAGCCGCTTGCATCCGCGTCCAGTGCATCAACTTCCAACGTTACCTGAACCTGCGCCGGTCCATTCCCATCACGCTCTGCTATGGCTGCCTGTTTGCCGACAAAGTCCTTGTCCCAGTCGATCCAGCGATCCATCCCGGTCATGCCTGGTGTGTAAAGCTGTGTGAACTCTGCCGACCAGATGCCAAAGCTCTTTTCCAGCCGGGTCGACAGCATGGCATTGAACCCGCATTCGCGAATGCCTTCGTCAACGCCCGCTTCCAGCAGCATTCGCCGCAGCTTGATGTGATCGCCGTAACGGCAATTGATCTCGTATCCTTTTTCGCCGGTCACCGACATACGCGCAACACGGGCGCGGACCAGACCGATATCGTAGTCGCCGCAGCCCATGAATTTCAGACCAGAGATGTCCTGTTCCGCCAGTTTTTCGACCACCGCCTGCGATTTCGGCCCGACCACGGCAAAGCCGCAATACTCCTCACCCAGATCGCGGACATATACACCGTCCATCATGTGGTCATCGAACCAGCGCATGTGCCAGGCGCGCAGGTAATAGCTGCCCATGATCCACCATGTGCCATCGCCCCAGTTCAGGACCGTCAGATCACCCTTCAGTCGCCCGTTCTCGCCCAGCATCGGCGCCAGTTTCGCCCGACCGGGCGCAGGGAGTTTCGACGCCATGACCTTGTTCAGCCAGGCTTGGGCATTTGGCCCGCTGATCTCGAACCGTGAAAAGCCCGAGATGTCCATCAGGCCTACGCGGTCACGGATCACTTTGCATTCTTCGGCCACGATGTCATGCGCGTTAGACCGTTTCAGCGTGGGCGTCTCGTCAAAGCCTTTGGGCGCGAAATACAACGGCACCTCAAGGTCCCAGCTGACGCCCCATTTGCACCCGGCCTCGGTCATCGCGTCATGTGCGGGCGCCATTTTCAGCGGACGCCCTGCGGGCAATTGCTCGTTCGGATAGGTCATCACAAACCGGCGGGAATAGAACTGACCCGTGGTTTCGCGAATATAGCGTTTGTTTTGCGCAAAGTCCCCGTAACGAGCCACGTCCATCGGCCAGGCATCCGCCTCGGGTTCGCCATGGATCATCCATTCGGCCAGTGTTTTGCCGACACCCCCACCTTGCAGAAAGCCCGCCATTACTGCGCAGGCTGACCAATATCCGCGCTTGCCCGGAACCGGCCCAACCAGAGGGTTACCATCGGGCGAGAAGGTAAAGGCGCCGTTCACCCACGTCTTGATGCCCACATCCTGGATCGAGGGATAACGCTCAAAACCCAGCGTCAACTCATTTTCGATCCGGTCGAGCTGTTCCTGAAACAGTTCCTCGCCATAATTCCAGGGTGCCCCGTCCATGGCCCAGTGTTCGTGGTCAACCTCGTAAATACCAACCAGCACACCCTTCTGATCCTGCCGCATGTATGTGAATCCCTCCAGATCCACAGTCATCGGCATCTCGAATTCTGCCGCAGCCACTTCGGGCACGGAATCCGTGATCAAATAGTGATGCTTCAGCGGAGAAACGGGCAGTTCAACTCCGGCCATGCGCCCGACCTGCTTGGCCCAAAGGCCCGCTGCGTTGACCACATGTTCGCAGGTGATTGTGCCTTTATCGGTTACGACCTGCCAACCGTCGGCAGTCTGTGTCAGGCTTTCGACTTTGGTTTCCTCGAAATACTCAGCGCCGCGTTTTCTGGCCGCCGTCGCATAGGCCTGAACAGTGCCCGTGGTGTCAATATAGCCTTCGCGATCCGCCCACATGGCCCCCAACACACCATCAGTGGACATGATAGGGCAACGCCTCTGAGCCTCTTCTGGGGTCAGCAACTCGCAATCATCAATGCCGATGGACTGAAAGATTCGGTAATTGGCCTGCAACCACTCCCACCGTTCCGGTGTGCCGGCCAACGTCAAACCGCCGGTCATGTGCAACCCGATATTCTGACCCGATTCCTTTTCAATCTCGCTCAGCAGATCGATGGTGTAAGCCTGAAGCGAAGCCATGTTAGGGTCCGCGTTCAGAGCGTGGATGCCTCCCGCAGCATGCCAGGATGATCCGGACGCCAATCGGCGTCGTTCCAACATGACCACATCCGACCATCCGAACTTTGCCAGATGATAAAGAATCGAGGCGCCGACAACGCCGCCCCCGATGACCACAACGCGATACTGAGATTTCATCCTGAACTCCCCTGCCATACTCGCAGTGGACGCTAGACGCACTGTTCACTTCTGTCTAGACATTTCTGTACAGTCAATCTCCGCTCACCTCACCGGGTTAAACATGGGCGCTTGGGCGTTGTGAGATTTTATCGAACCAAGCCTGCGTCGCCGTGTTCTTTGGCGGGATCCTGGCCTTGATGACACGGGCAAAGTCCATGAAGACAAAGGTCGTGATATCCGCCAGGCTGAATTCCGGTCCTGCAACAAAAGCCGTGTCTTTCAGGTGCGATTCGATCTGATCAAAATACGCGCCGACACGCTGTAGGCCGCGTTGCGCCAGTTCGGGTATCTGCGCAATGTCCACAGGTCCGGGGATCGCCCGGTTCACAAAGGCCGAATGGGAATTGCGCAGTGTTTCAGCTACGGGCACCGCAAGTTGCTGTTCCGCAATGCTGTTCCACATCAGGACACGCCCTTTTTCGTCAGGACTGCGCCCCATCAGCGGCGGTTCGGGAAAACGCGCCTCAAGAAACGCCGCGATGCCCAGATTTTCCGTCAGAGTGCTGCCTTGATCTGTAATCAGAACCGGCAGCGTCCCGCCCGGATTGATGGCATGAAAGGCCTCGCTCAATTGCTCGCCTTTGGCAATCGAAATTTCGCGCGTCTCGATATCAATCCCTTTTTCAGCAATGAACATGCGGGCCCGCCGCGGGTTTGGAGCCGTAGAACAGTCGTAAAAAATCATCGTCAAACCCCTGATTGGATCAACGGCGGTAAATGAAGCACCGGCCGTCAACTGCACCCGGAGGAAGGGGCAGTTCGGTCAGGGTTTCAAAATACATCCGATCACTTGATACCATCAGCCCGTCCTGGGCCAAAAGAGGCTCGATCAACGGCGAGACAAAACGGGCGAATATGTCGTTCTTGGCCCGGTCGTGCCCGCCTAGATCGGCATGGATCAAACTTGCCGTCGCACCAAACCGTGCGACAGACGCGGGCAAGGTGTCGCGTACATCGCCCAGAATAACCCGGTCCTCTGGCGGCATGGAATCGGGGTGTGACGCCACTGCCCGCTCGAACACATAAACCGGACGATCCCGAATGTGACGTATCATATGATGATAGGTGCGGCCGTTCCCCAAGCCCAATTCAAACACCGGACCAGACAGCGCCTGTGTTTGCGCAATCGCAAAATCCAGGCAGGCGCGCTGCGAGACCATGCGATCAATGAACAGATCCAGACGACTTTGATTTTTGGACACGCGGGGCTATCTCCTTACTGTCAGCAGCCGTCAAATGTAGGGCTCGCACCGCTCTGAATGGCAAAATCTCAAGACTTTGTGTAGCAGGGCACGAAAAAGTTTCACATTTTCGAGACATTTCGGTCTAAGAACGGGTTTGACTGATCGGGCAGAACCGCGCGAAACTGCGCAGGAGACACGGGGAGTTGATACAGCCGATGCAACCATACGGCCCAACGGGTGGAAAACCCGCATGAGCGCGTTGTTATCTGTCCGGGACCTGAGCATCGGATTTGGCACCGGAGACCCCGTTGTCGCCCATGTCGATTTCGAAGTTTGGGCCGGGCAAACTCTTGCTTTGGTGGGTGAGTCCGGATCGGGTAAAACCATCTCGTGCCGGGCCGCTTTGCGCATCCTTCCCCGCACTGCGCAAATTCGCAGTGGAACCATTACGCTGAATGATTCCAAGGGCATGGCAGAACTTACAAAAATCAGCGAGCGCGAGATGCGTGGCATTCGCGGCAATCGCGTTTCGATGATTTTTCAAGAACCGATGCGCTCTCTGTCGCCCCTGCACAAAATCGGCAATCAGGTCAGTGAAGTTCTGTGGCTGCATCGCGGTGCATCCGAGGCGCAGGCCCGCAAACAGGTTCTGACGCAATTTGAAAGGGTTGGTTTTCCCGATCCGCAGCGCGCGTATGACTCGTACCCGTTCGAATTGTCAGGTGGAATGCGCCAGCGTGCGATGATCGCGATGGCGATGGTGTCCAAGCCGGAACTGCTGATCGCAGACGAACCGACAACCGCGCTGGATGTGACAACCCAGGCGCAGGTTCTGGGTTTGATCAAGGAATTGCAGCGCGAAACGGGCATGGCGCTGATTCTTGTCACTCATGATCTGGGTGTTGTTGCCAACATGGCCGAGCAGGTTGTCGTCATGCACAAGGGCCGCGTGATGGAGGCAGGCCCCGCCGCCCCAATCCTGACTGCGCCGGCGCATCCGTACACCAAACAGCTGTTCGACGCGGCTCCGGAAATTCCTGAACAGAATGCCGTCGGTCTGCCGATGCCGGACGAAGACCTGATTTTGCAGATGAAGCAGGTTTCCAAGACCTATACCATGCGGGCGAGCAAGGGCTGGCAATCCGATAAAGAGATTTATGCCTGCCGGGGCGTTGATCTGAAGCTGGCGCGCGGTAAAACCCTGGCTGTTGTTGGCGAAAGCGGATC
>JBCCIK010000117.1:0-10162 GCA_039028255.1 Pseudomonadota bacterium
ACGCAGCCATCGCCACCGGAGCACGGTTGTCATTGGCAACTGTACAAAACGGACCGATAACGGTGGTACCTCACCGAGCGAAAGCATTCCCTTTTACACGTCCGTCGATCCTATTTCGTCCCCATGATCCCCCATGAAGGATTTTGGTGGAGCCGCCGGGTACCGCCCCCGGGTCCGATCCGCTTATTATGGGCGCGTTTATCGCCATAGTCCCCGAAGGAACGCGTGTAATATAGGGACGATTCCCTAATTTTGGAAGAGCGCGCACGACCAGCGCGCGGTGTTTGGCGCTGTCAAAACTGCCGTATGACTTGCGTATGCCACGCGTATGCCATCTGTGCAGCATGCGTATGCCATCCGTGCGCACAAAAAGTCGACATCGTTTCGAAAATCTTCGCGCAACGGATTGGAGTTGGGCGGGATGATTGATTGCGGATTGAGAGATGACCGCACCCATGTTCCGCTGAAAGATAAGGGGGCCGCGCCGAAGCACGACCCCCAACCTGACCTAAGCAGCGTGCGGCGACGGATACCGCGTCAGGATCCCGTCTCAGCCTTCCGGGAGCACGCCTTCGTTGACGGCTACCATGTACTCTTCTTCGGTCAGCGCGCCATCCTGGTTTTTATCGGCAGTTTGGAACTGATCTGGCGTTGCGTCTGGCATAGCCACAAACACCTCAGCCATAGTCAAAACACCGTTTCCATCCTGGTCGGCTGCCGTGAATTTTGCATCGGCTGCCAATGCCAGCGCACTTACAAGCACACCGCCGGCAATCAGGATCAGGGGAAGGGGTTTCATGATGAACTCTCCCGTTCTCTTTCGAGTGAACTGCACCGGTTCTCCGGAACAGGGGCAGCGTTGCCGCCCTGAAAACAACCTTAAGGAGAGTCGTGGAATCCGCAATATTCTAATAAGGAGAGTTACGAGAGTGTGAACTCTCCTTCAAGTTGTTTCAAAGATGTTAACGAAACCACCGCTGGAATGGGCTTGGACTCGCGTTTGTCCGTATGGAGATCAGTGTGTGCGTACGCTGTCTGACCCAAATTTCTGCATGATTTCAGGGAATCAGCGGTAAAATCCCAAGGTGCATTGTGAGGTTATTCCACGCTGGAGATCAGCGCCTGCTGTTCGATTTCCTTGAGCAGCTTGCGCAGGATGGCGCGGGGGTAGTCTTCGAAGTCCTGTGCAACTTCCAGGAATGATTGCGGACCGGCAAGCACCTTGATCTCGTAATATTTAACAGGATCGGGGCTGTCGCCCTTAATCACCAAGCCGTTCACGGTGTACCCCAGGGCCGCCAGTGCATCGGCCATGGCCCTTGGGTCGCGGCCTTCGTTCGACACGCCATCACCGGACATATCCACCACCCGGCGCTTGCATTCCACTGGGACGGATTCGCCGATCCTCATGGCATGGAAGAGCGCCTCGCCAATAGCGGTGGAGTAATTCCGCCAGTTGCGGCCGCCTTCGCGAATGGCGCTGGCGAAACGCGCCATGCTGTCCGGTCCAGTTAAGTGGTGCCAACCCGTGACCTGGCGTTGCCGTGTTGCCCCGGACCATTGGGTCAGCGTGGCATAGATGCCGCCATCTTGGTGGACAATTGCTTCGGCCAATTCGGGGGTTTCAAATGCAGCCGCCATGCCTTCGGTCTGGAGCGCGAATTCATCCTGATCGATCGACCCGGAGATATCGACGGCAAGGATGAGCTCCAACGCGCAGGCGAAGGCTATCCCAGGCGTGGCGGCCAGGATGCCTGAAAATGTCAAAAGGCGGCCCAGCCTCATTTCGCCCCCAGGATCAGTTCCGCGTCAATCTCGCGCAACAGTTTGCTCTTCATGACGGTGCGATAGTCAGCGAAATCCTGGGCGATCGCAACAAAGGCGTCGGGGCCGTACATCACCTGGGTTTGGTAGTAGAGGACCGGGTCCGGATCTGCACCCCGAATTACCAGACCATTGACCACGATGCCCTCGAAGAGCCCGAGACGGTAGAAGTATTCAGGATCGACCCCCACGTTGTTGACGCCGTCGCCGGACACGTCCAGCACCTGGCGTTGGCAAGCTGGTGCGGTTTCCAAGAGCTTGCCGCCATATTCGACGGCCTTGCCCAAAGCGGTTGCGAAGTCCCAGTAAGGCCTGCGATGGGCCCGCAGCCGGTTTGCGAACCGGTGGATCGCCTCGGGACTGTCCAGGATGGACCAAGATACAATCGTATCCTGCTGTTGATAGCCTGACCATTCATAGGCGGCGGCGGCGATATGCGCGCCTTCGGGCCGCAGGATCGCGTCAATCACCTCGGCAGAGTCTAACGCATCCGCCAAGCCTTCGATCTGCAGGCGGTATTCATCTGCATTGACGGAAGACGAGATGTCCAACCCAAGTCCTAGCGCCATTTTACAAAAGGCATGCGCAGGTGCTGGGGCCAAAAACGCCAGAAGGATGAGAACAAAGCGCATCATTTCGCAGCCATCGACGGGCTGAGTTCGCGCAGCAGTTTACGGGTCATTGCGGTTTCATAGTCCTCGAACCGATCGACGACCTCGACAAAGGCGCCAGGACCGTTGATGACATTCTGCAGGTAATATTCCTCTGGATCCGGTTTCGCCCCTTTGATCACCAGCGCATTGATGGTGACGCCATTTGCTGCCAGCGCGACCGATATCGGCCCGGGTTCCCGACCCCGGTTTGATTTGCCATCGCCTGAGATATCAATCACCCGCCGTTGGCATACCCGTGGATTTGTCGCTGAAATCTTGTTTGCGTGGAAAAGCGCTTCACCCACAGCAGTGAAACGGCCAAAGAACTGCCGGCGCGTGGTTTCGATCTCTGTCGCAAATGCTGCAACAGATTCCGGGCTTTTCAATTCGCGCCAGCCCACGGTTTGGGCTTGCGATCTGGCGCCCGACCATTCTGTTACCGAAGCCATCACCCCGCCGGGGACCCAGCCGATGGCTTCGACCACTTCGGGATGCCGGAACGCGGCGGCCAGCCCGCCCATTTGCAGATCGTACTCGGCATTCACGACAGAGCGAGACACATCCATGGCCAAGACCAGTTCGACACCGCAGGCCGTTGCGGCGACCGGCGACAGGCCGAGTATCAGGGCGAGGGCGGGAAGACGCATCACCAGGAGCCGGTATTCTCCATTGATGCCCAGGGTTCCGCCTGAGGCAGGGCATCGCCCATCTGGAGAAGCTCGACCGAGATCCCATCAGGCGACCGGACGAAGGCCATGCGCCCGTCCCGCGGCGGGCGGTTTATAGTGACGCCGCCATCCATCAGTTGTTGGCACTTGTCGTAGATGTTTTCGACTTCGAAGGCCAAGTGACCGAAATTGCGGCCGCCATCGTAGTCCTCTTCCGAGCCCCAGTTATAGGTCAGCTCGATCTCATTTCCCGGGCCGCCGCCTTCCTGCGACAGGAAAACCAGTGTTGCCTTGGCCGCGTCCAGGTCTTTGCGACGCGTTTCCACCAGGCCAAGCAGGTCGCAATAGAACTTTTTCGAGGCTTCGATGTCTTTCACGCGCACCATGGTGTGCAGGAAGTTGATCTTCATTTTCCGTCCTCTCTGTCCCACAAACCTATTGCAAGGCTATGTGTTGTGTCTATCATCGCCCATGGCACAACATCTGGCCGCAGATCGAATCGCTTGCGGCGGACGCCCACCCAGGGGAATGGTATGAATGATATGTCTCTGACGCCGGATCAACAGTCTGAAATTGCAGATTTACGCGCAACTAAGCGTGAAACCCGGCGCGCGGTGGCCGATGGATTGGAAGATCGGCTCTATCAGCCGGTTCAGGTTTTGGATCACGGGTTTGTCCGCGTGATCGACTATATGGGCGATGATGCCGCCATCGTGCAGGCCGCCCGGGTATCCTACGGCCAGGGCACGAAGAAGTCGCGGGATGACAGTGGTCTGATCCGGTACTTGATGCGGCACTGGCATTCGACCCCGTTCGAGATGTGCGAGCTGAAGCTGCACGTGAAGTTGCCGGTCTTTGTGGCGCGTCAGTGGATCCGGCACCGGACGGCGAATGTGAACGAGTATTCCGCGCGCTATTCGATCCTGGATCGTGAGTTCTACATCCCGGCGCCAGAGCATCTGGCGGCGCAGTCGACTCAGAACAATCAGGGCAGGGGGGCCGTGCTGGAGGGCGAGGAGGCCGCCCGGGTTCTGGAGATTCTAAAGGGCGACGCGGGTCGGTCTTATGATCATTATGAAGAGATGCTGTCCCAGGATGGGCAACAGGGTCTGGCGCGGGAACTCGCGCGGATGAACCTGCCAGCAAATATCTACACGCAGTGGTATTGGAAGGTGGATTTGCACAACCTGTTCCACTTCCTGCGCCTGCGTGCGGACCCGCATGCTCAGTACGAGATCCGGGTCTATGCCGATGCGATCTGCGAGATGGTCAAGGACTGGGTCCCCGCGGCCTATGCGGCGTTCGAGGATTATCGCCTGAACGCCACGCAGTTCTCCGGCCCTGGAACGGCGGTGTTGCGCCGAATGCTGGCCGGAGAAGATGTGACGCTGGAAACTTCGGGCATGTCTGCCGGGGAATGGCGGGAGTTTCAAGCGTCCTTGAAAGGGTAACTCTCCACCGAGATTTTTGCGATCTCTGGAAGACTGAGCCGGGAGTTGCATTGAGCTTCGCAGGCATATTTGGTATTAATTTTGATGTTAGAAGACTTTTTTTGGAGAATTTCGAATGATTAAATAATTTTTGGGATGATGCCAAGCGCATCACATCGCTGGGCACTGGTACCAAAATTACGCCAACAAAGATCGTTGTGCATTATTCCGCAGGTTCGAGTTTGTCGGGCGCGATCACCGCACTGAAAAATCGTGGCCTGTCCTATAATTTTCTGATCGACAAGGATGGATCAATTCACCAAGCTCGCCCGTTCAACCGACGTTCGTCCCATGCAGGGCGGAGCAACTGGAAAGCCGATGGCGGCTTGAAGAACGCATCCTCTTTGAATGGAAGCTCTATAGGAATCTCGCTGATCAATTTGGGGCTGCATGATTTCTTTAAGCACGGAAAATGGTGGCATGGGATCAAGAAAGGCAAAGTACAACCGCCCAGCGTCGCGGCTGCAAGCGCCAACAACCTGTCTTCTATCTATGCGCCCCGGCGCCAACCACATTGGGAACCTTATACCTCTGCACAGATTTCCTCATGCCGGGCATTGATTGATGGAATTCTGAACGAATACGATACGATTGATGAGATCATCGGCCATGATGATATTGCGATCGACGACAAGTTTGACCCCGGTCCTGCATTGCCGGTTCAGAAGTGGCGTGAAGAGTTTGGAATGGAAGGATCTTTGGGGTTGGCTGCGAATGTGGATTCACCTGACGGAGAATTGAACATGCGCGATCGACCGATCCACCGCGGTGGGCAGGTCATCAAGGTGCTTAAACAGGGTGACCAGGTTCATATCCGGTCCGTGACTTACGCATCACGCAAAAGTTCGGCGACTTTGATCTCGCCGTCAAAGGGTAGGGCGCTGACAGGCTGGGCATCAGTCGATATCGATGGATCGAACAAACATGCTGGCTTTGTCTATATGGGTTTCCTGACGGACACGCCGTTATCTTCAGCCTTTGAGGCTCAATTGTAAGCGACCGTCTGGACGCGTTGCACTCAGCTTAGCAATGCGTCCAGCACCTTGCCACAGGCATCGGCCGTTTTGCCATCAGTGTCGAGCACCCCAGTCCACCCGCTGACGGAAAGAGCCGTAATCTGATTGGCAGCGGCAAATGCCTGGCAGGCGGCGACGGTTTCCGCGACTGACGGGCCGCCGGGCACAGGGTAGTTGAAAGCGCCGACCTCGTCTGCATTCAGCACGTCCATGTCGATGTGAACATAGACCGGCCCGTCGATCTTTAGAGATGTCAGTCCCGCCATGCCCGTACGCCGAAGGGCAGAGGCATCGATGGCTTCGCGTTCCAGTGGATCGAGGTCGCGCAGATCAACGGCCCAGACGCGGTCCTCGGGGAGCGGTCGCAAACCGACAGTCTCGCACATGTCTTGAGGGCCGCGGCCGACCATCATGGCCAAAGGCATTCCGCCGAGGAACTGAGAAGGCGATGTTTCGGGGGTGTTGAAGTCCCCATGCGCATCGATCCAAACCAATGTGGGTGTTTGCCCGGCGCGCAGCAGCCCCGCCAGCACCGGAATTGAGCCGCAGCAATCGCCTGCAATAGAGATCGGCCGGTCCCCTTTTGCAGCCGCGTTCTCGGTGAACTCGGCGATCGGGCGATGCAAAAGCGCCATGCTCTCTGGATTGCGGTCGCTTAGATTGTGCGGTCCGTTGGTGGGCGTGCCCTCAGGGACGACTGCGGACAGGGCCTCTTCGGCACTCTCGAAATAGTAGGGGGTCAGGAGCCATGCGTTTTTCATCGGATGATCGTGCCAGTCCCGAGACTAGGCGGCAAGGCTTGCGTGAGCCTCGGCGTCATGGAATAGCGATCGCAAGGAACGGAGGTGCAAATGAAGCTTTATGGTCTGAAGAATTGCGACACCTGCAAGAAGGCGTTGAAGGCTTTGTCTGCGGCAGGGCGTGAGATGACGTTCATAGATGTTCGTGCAGATGGTGTTGCGGCGGATGATCTTGCGTCCTGGATCAGAGGGCACGGCATGGACGCGATGGTGAATACCCGGTCCACCACCTGGCGTGGATTGGACGAGGCCACGCGGGCGCGCGCTGGCTCGCCCGATGGGGCATTGGCGCTGCTGCAAGAGCATCCCGCGCTGATGAAACGGCCAGTCATCGTTGATGGTGATAGCAGCCATGTTGGCTGGACGAAGGACGTGCAGGACAGATTGCTGGGATGATCCGGGGCCGCGGGTACGCAATCTGTGTTGTTTCAGCTTTTGCGAATTCCTGCCCGCATGCCATGCATTGCTGCATTGCGATCAAATCGGCGATGGACCCGCAAGGCGGGGCGCCAGCGGACCTGCCACCAGGAAACCTGCGATAAAGCCGCCTAGATGCGCCTCCCACGCGAGCCCACCGCCCATGGTGAAGTAGAAACCCAAGAGAACGTTGATCACGATCAGTACGATGATCGTACGCCAAAACTGAGTGGCAGGCGCTCCGGCTATTTGAATATAGCGCCATTCCCACCGTTTCAGTGCACCGATCAAGCCGAACAACACGCCTGATACGCCGACCATTGGGCCTCGAAAATCCGTGATCGCAGCAAAGGTCAGAACGCCGCCCAGGGCGGTGGCTAGGAAAAGGATGGCAAACCGTGCGGGGCCCAAAACGTTGGCGACCATTCCGCCCAGCGCCAGAAACGCCGCAGTGTTCAGTGCCATATGGATTGCGCCGCCATGTGCAAAAACATGGCTGATCGTGCCGGTCCACGCGATCATCGGGACTTTCTCGCCGTTCAGCCAAGCCTCGAAAAGCGGATCAAAGAACGCCAACAACAAATATCCATGCCAGCGCAGATCCGGCCAGGGCAGGATTCCGGCGTCCGCCAATTGGAACAGGATTTCGATGCCGGCGATAATCGCCGCAAGCACCCAGACATAGATCGGCGGAGCTGGCGGACCCGGGTGTTCGGCCGTGTTGTCATTCATTGAGGGCGCGGTCCTTTAACCGAGTTCTGCCGCTTATCACCTAAGCAACGTCGCCGGTCGGGGCAATTCCCGATTGCGCCTTGCGATCAATTCTGTTGAATTCTGCGCGGCGAGGTAAGGAGAACGCGAATGCGCAACGCAGCCATGATATTGGGGATTATCGGGGGTATCGGCGGGGCCGTTGTCGGATTTTTCGGATATCTCTTCGCCTGGTTCGACGAAAACTATCAGGAAGTCACCGACGCCGCCCGCGATGCGGGCATCGGTGAGGCGATGCTGGATCCGACCATGCTGAAGATCCTGTCCTTCGCGGCGCCGATCCTGGCAATCGCCGGCGGTGCCATGGCGCGGAGCCGGCCGATCATTGCAGCGGCGCTTTTGGCCTTGTCCTGTATCGGAATGTTTTATGCGTTCGGATTTGGTCTTTTCACCGGCTTCCCGCTGGCCATGTGTGGTCTCTCGGTGATGTTGGCGGTGTTGGGGGCCGTGCTGCCCCCAAAGGAAGCGCACGATTGAAATTGAGCGCTATCTTTTGATTGGCGTGGGCCGTTCGGTGCCGCCCGCCAGAACTTTCAGGACTTTGTCCAGAACTTCGCACTGCTTTTCCCGCGGAACATCGCCGCCATATTCGTTTTCCACCTCGGCGATCGTGTTCACGACTGCCATCTGATGTTCGGGGTGTTCCTGCACGAACTGTTTGAGGCCCGATTGCTGCTCGGTCAATCGAGCTTCTGTACAGCTGGACGTCTGATCAGCAATGGCACCGTCGCCGGAGAACGTGACAACTGCGCCGAGAGTGATCGCCGGCAAAAGGCGAACGGTTTCACCAAGAGATCGACATACGGGCTGACACATACATAAAGTCCTTACGCGCATTCTTGTGGCCGATATCAGAAAGGCATTGCCAAACGATTTACGGAAGATGCGTCACGCATCTGAAATGCGATTTTCGATATCCGCTCTTGGCCGGGGGAGGGTGTCGCGCTAGCTAACGGTCACACCGCAAAGAGGGTTCATGTCGAGCAAATCTGGCGCAAACGCCGCAGAGCGAGCTGGCGGTGATCTGGTCCTGATACTTCTATTGGCCGCTGTAACGGCCATTGGGCCATTCGCCATGCATGCTTTGGCGCCGGCGCTGCCGTCGATTGCCCAGGACTTCGAGGTTTCTGCCGCCGCCGCGCAACTGACCCTGTCGCTGTCATTGGTCGCCATGGCGATCTCGAACCTGATCTGGGGGCCGTTATCTGATCGCTATGGCCGGCGACCGATCCTTCTGATCGGCCTGGCGATGGGCGCGACCGGCTCGGTGTTGGCGGCGTTGGCGCCAGAACTTTGGGTGGTCATCCTAGGCCGGTTGCTGCAGGCGTCAGGCGCTGCTGCTGGCATGGTGCTGGCGCGGGCTGTCGCCCAAGACGTCTATGGCCAGCACCGGGCTGCGGGTGTGATAGGCCAGATCACCGGCGTCATGGTCGCGGCACCGATGATCGCACCTACCGTGGCGGGCCTGGTCGTGGATTGGGCAAACTGGCCTGGCGTTTTTTGGATGAGTGCGGCGCTCTGCTTGATGCTGTGGGGCTGGAGCGCAAGCTCGTTGCAGGAAACCGCACCGAAGGGCGCCGCTGGAACCGGAACACTGGATATGGTCAGAGGGTTCTTTCTGATCGGCGGACGCCGCGCGTTCTGGCGATATGCCGGATATGCCGCGTTTTCCCTTGCCGGGTTCTATTACTTCGTCGCTATCGCGCCTTTCGTGATGCGCGAGGCATTTGGGCAGAGTGCGGGTACCTATGGGCTTTACTTCATCCTGCTCAGCGGCACGTTCATGTTCACAAATCTGATCGCTGGCCGGGTCAGCGCACGATTTGGCGGAGAACAGGTGCTGATGTTTGGCGCGATCCTGTCGCTGGTCGGCCCCATCCTGGTCGCGACGGCGTTGCTGGTCGGTCTGCACCATCCTTTGGTATTGTTCTTACCTGGGATGATCCAGTCCTTTGGGGCAGGTTTGGCGATGCCGAACGCCATGGCAGGCGCCGTCGGCGCGGCGCCTGAACGGGCAGGGGCCGCCTCGGGCCTTTTAGGGTTCAGCCAGTTCATCATTTCGGCTTTAACGACCCAAGCCGCTGGGTTCCTTCCGCACAATGCGGCCATGGTTGTACCGGTGGGAATGGGCGGCTGTATTCTGATTGGTATTGTGTTTCTGGTCGTCCTCAAGGACCGCCTGGTGCCAGTGCGCTAAATCGACGAATTTCGGCTGATTCCGGCGGTTTTGCAGGCCATTTGGCACCGCAGAATTTTTGTTAAAAAACCTGTTGCGCCCAGAGTCGAATCTGCCTATACCCCGCGCTCACCGGCGGCGGGGCGCTCTTGTGCTTCGCCGCCGATTGCTTCCAAACCCCCGAGAAATCAGGGATGCGGCGGCAGGCTCTTTGAAAATTTATCCTGAACGAAGGGATATGTGGGCGGTTTGGTTGTCTCTTGTGACGATTGGATCGGCGCATATCGGCTCGCTAGGGTTTGCCTTTATGGTCTGTGTTCCTGATGGGATGTGGATGTCGGGTTGAT
>JBCCIK010000118.1:0-10156 GCA_039028255.1 Pseudomonadota bacterium
CTCTGAAACCGCGCCCGAAGCGCATCCGGCAAAGGTGCTGACATGATCCATCCTCCCAATCAGGATGAATCACAGATCAGGCTTCAAGGGAATGCTAATGATTCAGGTTTTTGGCGCGACGCTTTAGTTGCCACCGCGTCAGAGAGTTCGAAATTTGCGGGTGATCGAGAGCTTCCCGGATGCAAAATGAGCGTTACCGGTTATGTGTCTATCGGGCAAGCAGTTGGTGAAAAGCCCGTGCTCTGGGTATGGATGTCGTTGTCTAAGGTGCTTCGATGCCTAAGGATGCCCCTGCCTGAGAAACGACGCGCCGCGTTGATCTCGAGGATGCACTGTTGTGTAGAAACATCTTGATCGGCTTGCCTGCTCAGGTTCCAAAGTGAAGATAGTGCCGTACACTTGGTCCGGAACTGCGGATATCGAACTGCTTAATTTTTGCGTGATCGATACCGTCTGAAACCGTAAGCCTCTCATGCTGCGCAAGATGTTCATTCCAACTGGCGACTTCAAAACTCTCGATCCAGACTTCCGGGTCTTCGATGCTTTGGACAAGCGACCACTTGTAGGCTCCATCGCGGTAACGCTGTGCTGACCATGACTGCAAGGCCTGAACGAACTCTGTGCGGTCTTCAGGGCGAATACGATATTCTATCTGCACCAGAGCTGGCCGATCGGCTGACTGCCCCGCTTTCAAATCAAGATCCGGTGCGGCAGGCCACAGCATCGCCGGGCTCAGGTCGAGATCTTCGCCTTGCCCAAGTCGGGCCTTTCGAGTGATGATCAGGCCCAATACCAAACCCACGGCAGCGACCAGCAAAGCAGCGGATAGGCCAAAACGTTGTGCCACTTGACCCCATAGAGTTGCCCCAAGTGCCATAGACCCGAAAAACACCATCAGAAAGATGGCCATCCCGCGCGCTCTGACCCAGTTCGGCAAGGCCAATTGTGCTGAAACATGGAAGGTCGTCAGCACTGCAATCCAGGCAAACCCACCCACGAAGGCTGCGAGCATTGCAACCACCGAATTGTGCGCCAGGGCAAGCAGAAGCAATGCCGCGGCCGTTCCGCCTGTGCCCACAATCACAACCCGATCCGCGGACGCATCACCGCGCAATCGGGGCAGTGTAACGGCGCCGGTGACTGCGCCCGCTCCGACAAGGGTCAGAAGCAAACCGTAAAGTTCGGCGCCGCCATTGGGGATGCTGCGCGCGATCAGGGGCAGCATGGCCCAGTAAGCGGACGCGAACACAAAGAATGCCGCCGCCCGGACCAGCGTTGCCAGCAATGCATGGTTGTGGCGTGCGTGGCGCAACCCTGTTGCCATTTCGGATAAGATCGGTTGATGCGCGTGTTTCCGCGGCGCGGGTTCGGGTTTCCAGGCCAGCAAGGCGGCAATAATCACCAGATGACTGACCGCGTTGACCACAAAGGGGGTGGACAGGCCGACACTGACGATCAGGACACCAGCCAACGCAGGACCGATTGCTCGGCTGATATTGATACCCATTGAGTTGAGCGCGATCGCTGATTGCAGATTGTCCCGGGGGATCAGCGACGGCACCACGGCCTGCCACGCCGGTGCCATAAAAGCCGCGCCTGTACCCACGGCCAACGTGAACAGGATCAGGATAAGGGGCGTCATTGCCTGCAACTTCACCAAAACAGCTAACACGGCCACCACGAATACCATGACGACATTGATCACGATCAGCATCCGACGCTTGTCCAGCCTGTCCGCCAGCGTTCCGGCGAACAGAGCAAACAGAAAAACCGGCAGAGTGGTTGCTGCCTGAACCAGCGATACTACGGCCGGCGACGGGCTGAGCTCGGTCATCAGCCAGCCTGCGCCAACCTCATGCATCCATGTCCCGACATTCGAAATCAGCGTTGCGCACCACAGGAGTGCAAATGCGCGATGGCGGAAGGGCGACCAGGCTGAAACGGGGGCGGCTACATCAGAACTGGATGACATCGGCCCACTCCTCTTTATGTCGCATCGCCTGCGCCCGAACGAAAGGGCACAAGGGAACCACACGTTGACCAGCCGCCCGGGCATCAGCAATCAGGCGCTGGACCAGTTGTTGCCCAACGCCCATGCCGCGCAGGCTGTCCGGAACGATGGTACCATCGGCAATCACCAATGTGTCGCTGGTTTTGGACAGCGTGAGTTCAGCCACACCATCCAGACCGGGAAGCGTACCCAGATATACGGCTTTTGAACCTGAGTCTTCGCGGGTAATCGTTGCTTGGAGGGTCACTTCTGAACTCCCGAATGTAATAAGGTCGAGGTCACACGGACTGTCAGCCCGGGGCGCAAAAGCAGATCCGGGTTGGGAACGCGCAGCCAGACGGTCAGGTCTCCGGCATCGTTAAGCTCAACGCTGGCGCGCTCAGGGGACAATCCATCTTGAACAACGGTACCATTCGTGAGCGAGACCGACACCGTCAAGCCCGCAAACAAGGCCTCAAGCGATGCGGCACCGGCCTTGTCCATCGTGTTCAGGCGGGTTTCGTAGTCAACCTTGTAGGCAATAAGAACAGGGTCGATCACGATGACTTCTCCCAATCCCTGATCAGCTTCAGCCTCGATAAACATCCCTTTTGTGGCCGAAGCTTTGGACACTACCCCACTGATTGGCGCGCGGATAACCGCCCGCTTCAGTGCGATTTCAGCAGCGGTAACTTCGGCACGGGCCAGGGCCAGATTGGCTTCGGCGATTTTCTGGTCCGTCAGGGCGGGATTTGCCGACGCCTCGGCAGCGATTCCCCGGCTGAGCAACTCGCGCTGCCGGTTCGCACGCGCCGTGGCTGCGGCCAGAGTGGCTTCGGCCTGTTGCAGACGCGCGTTTGCCATGTCCAAAACCAGTTTTGCATCGGTTTCGTCCAACTGAATGAGCGGCACACCTTCCTCGACTTGCGCGCCGTCGTCGTGGAACACAGTCTCGACAACCCCGTCGATCTGACTGGTGATGATGCCGCGTTCAGAGGGCACAACCGTGCCTTGAAATTCCAGCACATCGGCGGCTGCGATAGATCCATACAGAACACCCGCAACGAAAACAGCGCGCAGTTTCATGTCACTTCCCTCTTCTCGGACATAGCCGATTGAACCTGATCTTGAGTGAAGTTCTTATTGTGCAGGCACTCCGCTGCGACCTCTTCGATGGTCAGTTTTTTCTTCGCCCAACCGGTCAGGCTCTCACCAATGAGCATGCCGAGCAAACCCAGAAGTGCGATGATCGGTGGCGCGGGTGAGCGTGTGTTCAGCAGCGCATAAATCACGCCAACCAGCACGCCGACGGCCAGTGAGATAACGTAGGCTTTCCAATCCATGGTACTCTCCGTCAGGCTACGAGCACGCCCGGTGCGCCGAACGTATTGATCGGCGACCAATCCAGAAGCTCAGGAAGTGGGTCCGGGCCAAAACCTTCAAACGCACCCTTGGCGTGAACGACTTTGCCGCCCGTGAGGGTGAGGTCTGCGGTCACATCCGCGATCTCGTCCTCGGACACTGCGAAATAGTCCCGGTCCAACACGGCGAGGTCGGCAAACTGACCCGGTTTCAATTGACCTTTCTGACCCTGTTCGCGGCTGAACCAGGCGCCCGCTGCGGTCCAGTGACGCAAAGCGTCCTCGCGGCTGAGCCTGTTTTCACGCGACCAGATCACATCGCCACCGCGACCTTTGCCTGATACCGCCCAATGGATCGCAAGCCACGGGTTATACGAGGACACGCGCGTTGCGTCGGTTCCGGCCGCCAGCGGTACGCCTGACGCCATCATCTTTTTCACTGGCATCACATCGCGCAGGGCTGCTTCGCCATAGCGGTCGCGATACGCGGTCGTCTGGAAGGCGATCCGGTTCTGGTAGGAAATCCCACCGCCAAGCCGCGCGACCCAGTCCATGGTTTTCTCGGACACAGTCTCGCCGTGATCGAAAATCCAATTGAGCTCTTCTAAGCCTTTGTCGCGTCCAACTTCCTCGACCAATGATAGAAGGCGATGGGCGCTTTCTTCATAGGTGCAGTGGAACCGGATCGGCCAGCGGTTTTCGAACAGGAATTCCAGAACCGGTTTCAGATCGCTTTCCATGCGTTTGGGTAGTTCCGGGCGCGGGTAGGAGAAATCCTCGAAATCATAGGCCGACGCGACCAGCATTTCGCCCGCGCCGATGCATTTCAGGAAATCGTCACCCTGATCGGGCTTCACGATGTCATTCCAGCGTTTGAAATCGTCAAGCTCCAGCGTCGGGCGCTGTGCAAACAATTGATATCCAATCCGAACCGTCTGCTCACCACGGCGGTTGAGTTCGCTGATCACGCCATAGTCGTCAGGGTAGTTCAGGAACCCACCCGCGCAATCCAGTGCCGAGGTCAGACCCAGACCGTTCAGCGCCCGAAAATAGTGTTTGGTCGACAGCAACTGCTTTTCAAAATCCAGCTTGGGGGCCATGTCGAGCAGTGCATAAAGAGGCTGTGCATTTGGGCGCGCGAGCGCCAGCCCGGTCGGATTGCCGTTGTCATCACGCTCCAACCGGCCCGAGATGAATGGCTCGTAATAGTGACTGTCGATACCCAGCGCGCGCAGCGCCGCCTTGTTCAACCATGCCCGATCATAAAGGTGCAGCACATAGACCGGCACATCAGGTGCTACGGCGTTGATCTCATCAATGGTCGGCAGTCTTTTTTCGGCGAACTGATCCGCCGACCATCCACCAACCACGCGGATCCATTGACCCGCCGGCGTTCGTTGCGCCTGTACCTTGAGCATCGCTAGACCGTCCGCCAGCGAAGGCACGTGGTCCCAGCGCAGTTCCATGGCAAAGTTGTTGCCTTGCCGGATGATATGCGTGTGGCTGTCGATCAGACCGGGGATCACACGACGGCCTTGAAGGTCGATGGTTTCGGCGTCTTTGGTGTCAGCCATGAGCTCGGCATCGGTGCCTGTGGCCTCAATTTTCCCGCCTGTGATCGCGATAGCGCTCGCTTCGGGCCTATCGGGGTCGAAGGTGGTGATACGCCCATTGTAAAGGATTAGATCCGCCATCCTGCGTCTCCGTCAAAAGGTTGGGTGGGGCACAGCTGCGGGTGCCCGGTTTGTTTCAGAAAACCGTCAGCGGTTGCGTCTGCTGC
Organism: Pseudomonadota bacterium; assembly: GCA_039028255.1. GTDB lineage: Bacteria > Pseudomonadota > Alphaproteobacteria > Rhodobacterales > Rhodobacteraceae > Ruegeria. Next base: position 5,132 of record JBCCIK010000118.1, read on the forward strand.
AGGATCACGGGCGACCAATCCGGGCTGATCGGTGGGATGTGACGCAGGTCCTGATGCGCAAAGGCACCGGCGCCAAAGACGACCTCTCCACCCATCACGGTCAGTTCGGATTCCAGTTTGGCGATCTCGGCATCCGTAACAGCGAAGTAGTCCCGGTCAAGTACGGCAAAATCTGCAAGCTGACCCGGGGTGATCGCCCCTTTACGGCCCGCATCGCCGGTGAACCAGGCAGAGCCGGTGGTCCAGACGCGCAAAGCTTCCTCTCGGGTCAACAGGTTGGCGTCGTCATACATCGGCATTCCTCCGCGTGAGAGACCGGTGGTCATCCACTGGATCGAAAACCACGGGTTGAACGAGGTCACGCGCGTTGCGTCCGTTCCGCCGCCCACTGGCACGCCAAGGTCGAGGATCGCGCGGAAATTCGGCGTGGTCTTCAGCTTTTCGATGCCGTAATTGGCGACAAAATCCTCGGCCTGGAACTGAATGCGGTTCTGCAAGGCGATGCCTCCACCAAGCGCTGCAATGCGTTCCAGATTGCGCTGGCTGAAGGTCTCAACGTGGTCGATGAACCAACCCGGCGTCAGTCCTGCGCCTTTGGCGACGTCTTCATAGACGGGCAACAGGCGATCGCCGGTCTCGTCATAGGTGATGTGCTGTCGGAACGGCCAGCCGCCTTCGCCCAGAACGGTCATGATCTGGCGCTGATAATCTTCCGCATCCGCGTCGATATCCGGGCGCGCATCGGCGAAGATCTCATAGTCGTAGGACGCCCAGGCGAGGTTCTCGCCCGCACCGACGAATTTCAGCAGGTCATCGCCTGATCCCGCGCGCGTGCTTGCGGTCCATGTCTGGTAGTCGGCCAGTTCCTGCCCTTTGTGTTGGGGGAAAGAGTGATAGCCGATGCGGACACTCTGCAGACCCTCATCATGCATCCACCCGATGACGCGATACGGGTCGGCATCCGGGAAATCCATTCCGCCGCCGCCTGCATCCGAAACAGAGGTGATGCCAAGGCCGTTCAGCGCGTCGAAATATTGCTGAGAGCTGTTGATCTGGTCGCGGATCGACAGTTTCGGCGCGGCGGCCAGAGTGCGATACATGACCAGACCCGATGGCGCGGCAAGCAGTCGCCCGGTCGCGGTCCCATCCACATCTTTTTCGATGATACCGCCAGGATACTCCGGGTGGCCGGGAGTGTTATAGCCGTACCACTCCACCGCTTTGGTGTTCAACAAAGTGAGCTTGTAAAGATGATGGATCAGAACGGGGTGGTTCGGCGCAACTGTGTCCAGTTCGGCCACCGTCGGCAGGCGTTTTTCCTTGAACTGGAACTCGCTGAACCCTCCTGCGACGCGAATAAACTGGCCTTCGGGGGTACGTTCGGCTTGAAGGCGCAGCAGGTGCAAAGCTTCTTCCAGGCTGTCGACCCCGTCCCAGCGAACCTCAAGATTGTAGTTCACCGCGCCGCGGATCGCGTGTGTGTGGCTATCGTTCAGACCGGGAATTACCCTGTGCCCGCGTGCATCGATGACTTGGGTGAAAGGGCCGATCAGGGAACTGATTTCAGCATCGCTGCCAACTGCGATGAACCTGCCATCTTTGACGGCCAGAGCTGAAACCTCTGGCTGTGCCACATCCATTGTGGTGACTTTCCCATTCACCAAAACCAAATCCGCCGTCTGGGTTTGGGCGGCTGCGGACAGTGGGGCGGCAAGCAGAGTAGCAGTTCCTGCCAAAAGCTGGCGGCGGTCAATCTGGCTTGGCATGGTCGGTCACCTTCTTTCTGGACAAAAGAGATCCGCCCGGCCAAGCAGACCGGACAGCATTGCGTTCATGGGAAATCTGTCCGGGACGAGGAGGACCCCCGAACAGAGCGCGCCTGATTATTCGGCAGCGATGGAGGCGGGCACCGGATCAATGGTCGGTCCGTGCGCGACCCGCTCGGGTGATTTATGGACCATGGTGTAGGCGTAATCGACGCCCATGCCGTAAGCACCGGAATGCTCTTTTACGAGATCCATAACCGCATCGTAGGTTTCGCGATGGGCCCAGTCACGTTGCCACTCCAAGAGAACCTGCTGCCAGGTCATTGGCACGACGCCGGCCTGCACCATGCGGTCCATCGCATAGTTATGCGCATCCGCCGAGGTGCCGCCCGACGCATCAGCAACCATGTAGATCTCATATCCACCTTCCAGCATCGCGCTGAGCGCAAAGGTTGTATTGCAAACCTCGGTCCACAGGCCCGACACGATCACCTTTTTACGTCCGTTCTGTGCCAGCGCGTCGCGGACTTTCTGGTCGTCCCACGAATTCATCGAGGTGCGCTCCAGCAGTGGATGTTCGGGGAAGACGCTTAACAATTCGGGATAGGTATGACCCGAAAAGCTGTCGGTTTCGACCGTAGTGATCGTGGTGGGGATATCAAAAATCTTGGCGGCCTTGGCCAGGCCGACGGTATTGTTCTTTAACACCTGCCGGTCAATCGACTGAACGCCAAACGCCATTTGTGGCTGATGGTCGATAAAGATCAGCTGGCTATTCTGAGGGGTGAGGACTTGCAGTTTTTCAGTGCTCATGTCTGGGTTCCTTGAATGGTTTGGCCAAAAGGCCGGTGGGCTGTCTTGCCAATGCAAGTGGGTTGGAAAAGTGCAGGCGACAAACGATGGATTCTTGCTCGATGGTTTAGTTCTGCTAACCTGTCGTCATGCCGTTTCGTCGTCTTCCCGCTTTGTCTTCTTTGCGCGCTTTCGAAGCCGCAGCACGCCTGTCCTCGTTCAAGGACGCGGCGACGGAACTGGCGGTCACTCCGGGTGCGGTCAGTCAACAAATCCGGGCGCTGGAGGATGATCTGGGCGTCAAGCTTTTTACGCGTGCCGTACGGGCGGTGACGCTCACCGAAGCAGGGCAGTCTTTGCAACCTGCTGTTTCGGCAGCATTCTTGCAGTTGCGTGATGCCGTAGACCACGTGCGCCCAAAGGCTATCCGACCGTTGCGGGTGGAATCCAGCGGCCCGATCATTCGCAAGTGGCTTTTGCCGCGTCTGCATCGGTTTGCTGAACGCTACCCGGAATTGTCGGTCAGCTTTGAAACAAGCAGTCAGATCACAACTTTTGGGAAAGATGGGCCTGACGTTGTGATCCGGTTCACCCGCGCGCCAGGCGAGGGGCTGTTTGCGATGAAACTGTGCGAAGACTTTCTCGTTCCGCTGGCAAGCCCGGATTTGATCTCGCAGCTTGATCTGCGAGGCACCAGGGACATTGTCCGCGCACCCCTTTTGCATGACAGCAGCGCTGAGGTATTCGGTCAGAACCTGAACTGGTCCGGCTGGTTTTCGCGTGCTGGCCTGGACACAGCCGGGGCGCAGCGAGGCATGCGGTTTGAACGACAGGCCGCTGACCACGCGATTGATGCGGCTGTCAACGGCGCAGGTATTGTGCTGGCTCGACGGTTCCTGGCCCGTAACGAGATGCTGGACGGTCGCCTTGTGATGCCGTTTGGTCCGGTTCTTCCCATGCATGTCAGCTACTTCGTCATTTGCCAAAAAGGGGATGAGACACGGCCCGAGATCGCCAGTTTCATCAACTGGTCACGCGAAGAGGCCGCGGTTTTGGAAGATGGCGCCGGGTTTGGCAGCGCCATCGCCTGAGTCAGCCAAGATCCATGTCGAACATCAGGAATTCGGCGTCGTCGGTTGCGTTCAGGGCGATCTGCGGCGTGTTGGCAACTGCGAGGCCGTCCCCGGTTTTCAGGTCCGATCCGTTGGCCGACAGAATGCCTCGGATCATCTGAATCCAGATACCCCGCCCCGTCGCAATATCATGCTCCAGCGCTTTGCCGGCTTGCAGGGTCGCACCGTAGAGATCGACGTTCCGGTGGATGGTTATCGACCCATCCCGCCCATCGCGTGACCCGAGAAGGCGCAGTTTGTCCTGGCGTTCGGTCTCGGCAAAAGCTTTCTGCTCATAGCTCGGGCGCAACCCTTCCCGCTCGGGCACGATCCAGATCTGTAGGAAATGAACCGGATCGGTCTGCGAGGCATTGTATTCGGAATGCCTGACACCCGTTCCCGCGCTCATAATCTGAACCTCGCCCGGTCTGATAACGGCGCTTTTACCCATCGAGTCCTTATGTTCTAGTGCGCCATCGAGAACGACCGAGATAATCTCCATATCCGCATGACCGTGCGTGCCGAACCCGGCACCGGGTGCAACACGATCTTCGTTGATGACTCTAAGCGGGCCAAAGCCCATATAGTTCGGATCAAGGTATTGTCCGAACGAGAAAGAGTGTTTTGAGTCCAGCCAACCGAAATTGGCTGCGCCGCGCTCTTCTGAGGGTCTGATCATCTGCATTTGAAACTCCATCACGTGTGTTTCGCTGTTGACCCTCAATTTGGTCTATTTGCTTTCTGCGACAATTGCCGCAAATAATGACACACTGTCTCGCAAATCGAACAGGTGTATTATGGATCGTTTCTCAGAACTGCGCGCGTTTGTGGATGTGGTTGAGGCTGGCAGCTTTTCCGGCGCAGCCCGAGAAACCGGGCAATCACGCTCGGCGGTGAACCGGCTGGTCATCGCACTGGAAGAACGTCTGGGGGTTCAGCTGCTGCATCGCACCACGCGATCCGTTTCAACAAACAGCAATGGCCGGGCGTTCTATCAGCGAGCCAGGCAAATCCTTGACGACCTTGAAGAGGTCGAGCTTTCGGTCACTGCCGCGCGGCGTGTGCCTTTTGGGAAACTGCGCATCAGCGCCCCGCATTCTTTTGGCGACCTCGACTTTTCCGAGATTGTGGCCGGGTTTCTTAAGAAATACTCTCAGGTCGAGATCGAGATTTCCTTTGAAAACCGTCTGATTGATCCAGTTACAGACGGGTATGATCTGGTTCTAAGGGTGGCTGAACCGGACGAAGATACCCTGTTGGTTGATCATCGCATTGTAGCGCTGGACTATCTTCTGGTTGCATCACCGGCCTACCTGAAGAAACACGCAACACCCGATACTGCGGCGAGTTTGAAA
>JBCCIK010000119.1:0-9640 GCA_039028255.1 Pseudomonadota bacterium
GGCGCCGGGCCCAAGGCCGCCAGGTTGACTCGGCGTAGCCGATGCAACTGCGGGCGCGGGAGCCTTTGTTGTCAATTTGGCCCTACTCATATTTCTCGATGAATGCCTCTGCGTTCAAACGACGAAAATCAGGCAATGCAGTACGAAGTCGGGCGTTATCCCAATCCCACCAGGACAAGCCCAGCATGCGGTCGGCGACACGCTTGGAAAACCGGTGACGGATGACCGTCGCGGGGACACCGCCAACAATCGTGTAGGGTGCGACATCCCGGGTCACAACTGCGCCGGACGCGACAATTGCGCCATGACCAATTGTAACTTCGGGCTTGATGATAGCCGCATGTCCAATCCAGGTATCATGGCCGATGTTAGCGGTCCGGCTGGCACGATGGGCGAACCAATCGGCATCGTCCTCAACATCATCCCAATAGTCAGCGGACCGATACAGAAAATGATGGAGCGACGCGTTGCACATCGGGTGATCCGTCGCACCGATCCGGGTGAAACTGGCAACATTGGCGAACTTACCGATTTCGGCATTGGCAATGTCGCAGGTCCGGTCGCAGTAAGAGTAATCACCCCAAACTGAATTTGTGATCCGACTGCCAGCGCCAATTTCGACATATTCTCCGAAATGGCTGTTGATAATCTGACAGTCGGGATGGATGAACGGCTGATCCGCCTGCAATCTCGCCATAGTGCTTTCAAGGTCCTTGATTTTACGGGAGCAAAAAGGGCTTTGCTCTGCGTTTGGCGGGTTTGGGCGTCTTGCCCCCGTCGCCCTGGATCAGGCGGCGGCGCAGCCAGCCCGAAAACCAGTCCATGAACATGACCATCAGAATGATCAAGATGATGTAATAGGCCACCTCCTCCCAATCCTTTTGGGTTATGATCGCCTGGGTCAGCAGCAAACCGATGCCGCCGCCGGTAATTGCGCCGATCACGGTGGCGCTGCGTGTATTGGATTCAAGAAAATACAGCAGTTGGCTCAGAAGAACCGGTGTCACTTGCGGGATCACACCAAAGCGGTAGCGCTGTGGCCCATTGGCGCCCGTGGATTGAACGCCTTCGATCTGCTTTTCGTCCACATTTTCCAGCGCTTCCGAAAAAATTTTGCCGAAGGTTCCGGTATCCGTGACCAAAATGGCCAGCGCGCCGGTCAGCGGGCCAGGCCCAAAGGCCCGCGCCAGTACAACCGTCCAGATCAACGCGTCCACACCGCGCACAAAATCAAAGAGGCGGCGTGTAATAAACCGGACCGGTTTCAGGGGATTAAAGTTCCGGGTCGCCGCAAACGCCAATGGCAAAGCCACGATCGCCGCGCCAAAGGTTCCCAGAAACGCCATCAGAATCGTTTCAAATATGGCCCAGGCTACATCCTGATGCCGCCACATCCTGTTGGTCCAGACATCCGTCAGGATTGCCCCCGCTTCCCCCGAAGCCGCCCGTTCTGCCAAGGCCGGGAAAGACATTCCATAATACGGACTGTCAAGCGTGAACCAGAACAATTCCCATCCGGTGAAATAGCGAAACACCTCTGCCCGGTTGCGTGTCACGGTCAAACGGCCAGCATCCGTTTTGATTGCAAGTCGGTTCTTTGAAACACTGATCCAGCCCGGTATTTCGCCCGGCGGCAGCACTGCCTGCACACCCGCCGCTCGGGTGGGGGTTGCACGCACGATGCCATAGCCGGGGATATCGTACTCTATGGTCTTAGGCCCAAAGCGCACGATATGGCCGTTTTCCAGATCGATCGTCGTCGTCTCGCCCAGCGTCACCCATTCCGGAACCGCACCGTCAGGGTATGCCCCTTTACGCTCGCCTTCGATTGCGGCCGAGATCTCACCTGTGCGATTGTTCCGCTCGATATGTGTTTTGTAGCTATAGCTGTCCGCGATCAGCGTTTTGCCGTTTTCCCAGTTGGCGCGGTCAACCAGACCAGGAACATCGAATGCGAAAATCACGTAGATCAAGTAGGCGCATACCATTGCCGGAAATCCGAACCGCATCACCCGCTTTCGGCGAAACAGGCGATCTGCTTCTGTCTTGATCTCGTCAACCGACAGATCGGTGGCAAACGTGGTCATGTCGCTGCTCCCGTTTCTGATCCGTGGGTCAGACGGTCGCGTAGAACGCCAGAGATCTGATCCATCACAACAATTGTGACAAACAACAGTATAAAGATGGCTGCCGCCTCATCATAACGCCCCTGCCCCCAGGACATGGCGTTGCGCAGCTCATACCCAAGACCACCTGCACCGACAAAGCCAAGGATGGCCGAAGCGCGAATGTTTATTTCAAGTCGCAGCAGCGCATAGCTGACATAGTTCGGCCCGACCTGCGGGATCACACCCAGATACATGCGCTGAGACCAGTTGGCCCCGACGGACTGCAACCCCTCAACCGGTTTGAAGGATGCGTTTTCATTTACTTCCGAGAACAGCTTGCCCAGTGCCCCCGCTGTGTGGATGGCGATCGCGATCAACGCCGGAACCGGTCCACCGCCCAGAATGAAGATCAGCACCAGGGCAATCACGATCTCGGGAATGGCCCGGAAAATATCCGAAATCCGGCGAAAAAGCGGGATCAAGGCGGGCCAGAGCGACATTCCCCGTGTTGACATCAGGGCCAGCAAGGTTCCGCCAAGGGCACCGATTATTGTGGCGGCCGCAGCGATGTTGATAGTTTCAATCAACGCTGGCAGAAATTTTATCAGATTATCCGGCAACATGCCGATCTTGTCCCAGGCTTCTGTCAAAACCTCGGACGGATAATCGAAGATATGCGTCCAACCTTCGCTGAAACTGCCGGCATTGCGATCATCAGCGATGCGAAACCCCGAGGCCATGATCGCCACAAAAAGGATCAAAAGCACCCCGCCATATGTGCGCTTTCGCCGGGTCATCTCGCAATAGCTGTCGCGAATCTGATCAACACTCTGCTGGCTGGCAGTCAGCTCCGTCATTGCACGCTCCTGATTAGAAGACGGGCCCGGTCGCGTTCCGGGCCCTGGTATTGAACAGGCTGGCTTAGTTGGATTTCAGCTTGCGCGCTTCGATAATGATCTCGTAGGCATCATGTGTGATCGGGTCAAAGCTTTTGGCTTCGCCTGCGGCGACCCCGTAAAAACACTCGCTGTCTTTTTCGGACAGGGTGTCCCAAAGCTCGGTCACTTTGGCTTTGACATCAGCAGGCAACGCCTTGCGCACCACAACGGGACCTTCCGGGATCGGCTCGGATTTCCAGATTTGGACCAGATCATTCATGTCAACCAGACCTGCATCCACGGCGCGCCGCAAAGCGCCAGACTGATAGCCGTCTTCCCATTCGCCCAGACCATCAGCCCAGGTCACACCACCGTCAACGTCCCCGTTATTAACTGCAACGATTGTTTGTTCGTGACCGCCGGTGAACTTTACCTCATCGAAATAGTCGCCCGACTCCATGGTTGCGCCCGTGGCCGCAGGAATCTCAATCGACGGGATCAGGTATCCCGAGGTCGAGTTCGGATCGCCGAACCCAAAGGTCTTGCCCTTCATGTCATCCAACGAGGCGATACCGCTGTCCTTACGGGCAAAACCAATCGAGTGATAGCCATAGCCGCCGTCCGTGTTGACCTTGACCAGTACAGGCTCGACCGCTTCGGGATTGGACAGATAGGTTTTCGCATAGCCAGACGCGCCCAGCCAGGCCACGTCGATTGTGCCGCCCAACAGGCCCTGAATCACACCGTTATAATCGGCCGGCGCAAACAGCTTCGCAGGAACGCCCAACGCCTCTTCTGTGTAAACACGCAGGCATTCGTTGTTGTTCAGGCGATCCTGAGCGTTCTCGCCGCCCAGAATGCCGATACGAAATTCGCTGATGTCTTCGGCCAGTGCAGGCGCGGCCATGATGGTGGTCGCGATACAGGCAGCTATAAGTTCTTTCATCTGTCTCTCTCCATTTTGATATGCCGGCCTTGCATTGGCCGATCGATTAAAGGGGCGGCTCAGATGGTCGCTTGGGCGTCCATCAGCGCAGCCTGGGTCGCGCCCAGGGTTTCGATTTCAGTCGAGGTGGCCTGCTCCGAAAAACCGGCATCTGCGCCGTAAATCTCGCGTGCGACTCCGGTGGTCAGCTGTTCGGGCAGGCCGTCAAAGACAATTCGCCCGTCCCGCATGCCAACCACCCGGTCGCAATACCGACGCGCGGTATCCAGGGTGTGCAGGTTGGCGATCACGGTGCGGCCGTCCTCTTGGTGGATTCGGCGCAGCGTCTGCATGACAACCTGCGCGTTCATGGGATCTAGCGATGCAATGGGTTCGTCCGCCAGAATGATCTTGGGGTCCTGCATCAAGGCGCGGGCAATGGCGACGCGTTGCTGCTGACCGCCTGACAGCGCTTCGGCTCTTTTAGGTGCGTGTTCAGCGATGCCCAGACGATCCAGAATGTCTATGGCACGGTGAATCTCATCCATCGGGAACAGGTTGAACATGGTTGCCAATGTCGAATGGCGGTAAAGCGTCCCGTGCAAAACGTTCGACACCACATCCATACGCGGCACCAAGTTGAACTGCTGAAAGATCATCGCGCAATCGGCCTGCCATGCCCGTTTGTCGCGACCTTTCAACCGGGTTACGTCGCGGCCGCTGAACAGGATCTGACCATCACTGGCCTCGGTCAGCCGGTTTATCATGCGCAACAGGGTTGATTTACCCGCGCCGGACCGACCGATGATACCAATCATGCAGGGTTGATCCACATCCAGCGTCGCAGCATCCACTGCAAGGTTGTCGCCAAAGCGCTTGGTCAGTTTTTCGATACGCAGCACGTGCCACCCCCAGGTCGTGTCGCGGGTCTGGCTACAGCGGACAGTCAACGGATATGTGTAGGTTTAATGAACTTTTTGTAAACCGCAGCGAGCTCTGGTTGGCGTCATTGTCCATTTATCCTGGACCCGGGGCCTACACATTACATCCGTTCGCAGATATATGCGCCAGCAACCAGAGTTTCCCTGACGAGGCCCGACATGAACTTTGACCGTTCCATCAAGATCGCACCCTCGATCCTGTCTGCCGATTTCGCCAATTTCGGCGCCGAGATTCAGGCGATCGAAGCGCAGGGCGCAGACTGGGTGCATGTGGATGTCATGGATGGCCATTTTGTACCGAACCTCACCTTTGGTCCGCCTGCGGTCAAAGCCTTTCGTCCACATGTGAAGACCGTGATGGATGTGCACCTGATGATCGCACCGGTCGATCCTTACATTCAGGCTTACGCGGACGCAGGCGCGGACATTCTGACAGCCCATGTCGAGGCCGGCCCACACACCCACCGCACCCTACAGGCCATTCGCGCGACAGGCATGAAATCAGGCGTGGCGTTGAACCCCGGCACCCCTGCCGAAGCGGTCGAACATCTGCTGGATCTGACCGATCTGGTGTGCGTGATGACAGTGAACCCGGGCTTTGGCGGCCAGAAATTCATCGACATGACCGGAAAAATCCGCCGCTTGCGCCAGATGATTGGTGACCGGTCCATCCACATCGAAATCGACGGTGGTGTCGACCCGCAGACGGCCCCGCATGTTGCACGTGCGGGTGCGGATGTTCTGGTGGCGGGCTCGGCCGTGTTCAAGGGAGGGTCTGTATCCACGCCCGAGGTCTATGGCGACAACATCAATGCCATACGAAACGCCGCATCAGCGGCAACAGCGTGATCCTGGGCTTTTCCGGCAAGGACCATTAGAAACCCTGATCGATCAAGCATGCTGTAGTCTTGCGGTTTCCAGAAACCGTGAAATTTCAAGCCCGATGCTGGCTTCGATCGCAAGCGCCAGGGCGGGTTGCAACTGCAACTTAGACCTCAGTTCTTCCAGATCCCACCTTAAAACCTGCGACGGTTGCCGGGCGGTCACCGTCACTGGTGCGGCAAATCCGGGATCGTCGCTCAGAAACGCGGTGCCGCCCAGAAATCTGTTTTCACCCAGTGTGTCCTTGCGCGTCCCATCCACGGAGACATCAAACTCGCCGCTTACAACAATCCAAAGAGAGTCCACCGTTTTGCCTTGGGTCAATACGGTGGTGCCCGCCTGCGCAGACACGTACTCTCCCATCTGCAGGAATTTATAAGCATCCCGTTCAGAGAAATTACGTAGCGCCGTGTCGTACAGACGCCTTTCCGTTTCGTTAAACGGCACCGGACGACGCTCCAGCATCAATGTCGTTACCCAGTATAGATTGATTAGGGTGAAAAACACATTCCAGCCAATTGGCGTCCAAAGCGGTGCGTCTTGCAGATAATAATAGGGCAGCAGGAGCAGCGCCCCCGAAATGGAAAGGACACGCAGCCATAAAATATCCCGAACCGAATAGGAAAAGAGATAAAAGATGTTCGCCGTGTTGACTAAAAGGTCCAGTCCCAACATGCCCATGCCTTTTCATTGCGCGCGCTGAGATATCCCAGCCGTTTTTCCGCGCTCGCATGATGAGCCTAACTTTGCTGTCACGTTGATTGGAAGAGATTAGACTGGCTTTGACGAATTCTTTGGCACATGGTGCATCCGCATCCGGTCCGGCGGGTCAAAACATCGGATCGGCCAGCCTGTCGTAAGCATCAAGCCCGGATGTCAGGCTTGTTCCGAAAGGTAAACCAGCTGCTCTTCTCTGGCCCTGGCATCTTCTGCCAACACAGTTTGGTTGCAATCGGAGCTGTGTTCGACGTCGTCCAAAATCGCGTCCCGCATGTCGTCCAAATCCGCGCTGTGCAGTATTTGTGTTCCCTGGCTGATGAACTGAAATCCAAACATGACCTTTCCCTTTCTCCAAAACCAACACCGCAGGACCCAAGCTGAAACGGATGTCCAACGGACCCACGCGTCGTTTCAAAGATGATCTGGGGGATGAAGGTCTGCGTGACGTTTAGCCAACGTTAAATCCGGTTAAGAAATCACGTTGAGACACGTGCTGATGCGGCCCTGCGCGTCCTGTTTAAACAGGTCAGCCGGGGTCGCCGGGCAACGCAACAAACGCACGCGCACCGATGACTATTTGATGCCGTTCACAAACCAGGGGTCTTCGACCTTCATACCCTGATAGATTGCGTGCAAAAACGCATGCGCGATCACAGGATCATTTGAGAAGGGTGAAAGCTCAAGCTTGCCCTCCTCAACATCGCCGTTCGCCTGATAGACAATCCGGTCTTGCTTAACTGTCATCACAACGTCCAGATCTGCCAGTGTTTCAGGATCAACCGCCGTCGGATCATCGGACAGGATCACAAAATCGGCGACTTTGCCAACTTCGATAGAACCCTTTTCATCCTCTTCGAAATGCTGCCAGGCTGGCCAGAGTGTCATGGCTTTCAACGCCGTCATTACGTCAACGCGCTGATGCGGCCCCAGTATGTCCCCGGATCGCGTGCGACGCGTGACCGTCGCCGCCAGGACTCGCATGCTGTCCGGTAAAGCCACCGGCGCATCGTGGTGGGTTCCGAACATCATATCCCGCTGACGCATCCATCCCGAGGGCGAGATGTTTTCAGCGTTAACCGGACCCACCGTATGATCACGATGCCAGTCCCCCCAATAGAAAGTGTGCATGGGAAAGATCGACGGAAAAACACCCAGCCGCTTGTAACTGGCAACCTGATCTTCTCGCAGAAACTGACCATGGATCAGAACCGGCCGGTTGCCCGGATCGCCATAGGTCATCTGAGCCTCTTCAATGGCCGCGATCAGCATATCCGACGCCCCTTCCCCATTGGAATGGACAAGGATCTGAAAACCGTGTTCATAGCACCAGTTCACAGCATCCTGAAGCTGTTCCATTGTAATGGCTGCATATCCTGCATACCCGGCAGGATACGATCCAACCGGATCATAATATGGCCGATCCCGCAGCGCCGTAAACCCTTGTGGAGAGCCATCAATAGTCAACTTGCAACCCCCAACACGGACGCGGTCATCATAACTTTCTGAGACGTTCGCACGGATGAAATCCCGTGCTTCCAGTACGTCCGGGAATGCAACCACATCAATTGGCAGCCCCTCCTGCGCCGCAACCTTGCGCAAGACCTGGACGATCTCGCCCGATGACCGACCCTCTTGACCGGTTGTATAGCCAAACTTGGCCCAAAGACGTGTGCCCGCCCGTGCAAACGCAATCAGGCCTTCCTCCCCCAGATCACCCAGCAATGGAACCAGAACCGAGAAAAAGGCATATTCTTCCAACACGCCATTTGGCTCTCCGGTCTCGTCGCGTTGAATAACGCCACCGGGCGGAGCCTGGGACTGTGCCGTGATCCCGGCGATCTCCAGCGCTTTGGAATTTGCGACGCCCAGATGGCCGGACTGGTGAATGATAATCACAGGAATGTCCGCGGACACGACATCCAGTTCCTGACGGGTCGGGTGCCGCAGCTCTTGCAACTGCGCATTATCATACCCAAAGCCGATGATCAGATTGATCTTGTCCACGGCATCTGCGTTTTCCGCCGCCCAATCGGACAAAGCCTTTTGCAAGCTGGCGATGTCTGAAATCCCGCCGTCCGGCGGCGCCAGCAGATTGGCGGACAGCGCCTGCAACCCACCCATGACCACATGTCCGTGGCTGTCCACAAACCCTGGCAACATGGCGCGTCCGGCCAGATCAAACTCTTCCGTTTCCGCCCTTCGATATGACGCAAGATCAGCCATCGATCCAACAGCCAGAATGCGACCATCCTTGACAGCAACAGCCTCTGCCCTGGGTGCATTATCGTCGATCGTGATGATGGGTCCGCCAAAATAAATCCGATCCGCAAACTGCTGTGCGTGCGCTGGAGCGAACAGAAAAACAAAGGCAGCCGCGATATATACGGAACTCAGTACCATTTTCATTGGATGACCTCTTTTCAGCAGAAAGCGCGTCGCCGCCAGCGTAGCATCAACTCGCGACTTTTCGAAACAGCAGAGACGCTGACATCCCAACTGTTGTTGCGCTGCGGATTTTATGAACGGTTGATCGTTTCCCACGCGCGTCCTGTTGAACGCACTCAGCCGAATTCGGTTTGCCAAGCCGGGCATCTTGTGACCATGTACGCCCACATCAGACACACAAGTGAGAATACCCCCATGATTGAACGCATCGACACCGGTGAACGCTCTTCAAAAATTGTCAAACACAACGGTGTTGCCTATCTGACCGGGCAAGTCGCCGAAGGTGAGACGATTCAGGAACAGGTCCGCATTTGCCTTGCAAACATTGATGCCTTGCTCGAAAAAGCCGGATCTTCGCGCGAAAAAATGCTGCGCGTCACGATCTGGCTGGCGGACATGCAGGATTTCGCCGGATTGAACGAGGTTTGGAACGCCTGGGTTCCCACCGGCCATGCCCCGGCGCGCGCGTGCGGTGAAGCCAAGCTGGCGCGGCCCGAACTTAAGGTCGAATTCATCGTAGATGCAGCGTACGACTGAACCTTTGCTGTAACGCGCCAGAGGGTTGGCGCGAACCAACGCAAAAGGCCGCCCCTTGTGGGACGGCCTTCATTCGTTCAACGATGTGGGCTCTCATTGCTCTTGCAGAGCAACTGCCGCCCACCAGTCGGCAAGGCCGACTTACTCGACGATTTTCGACACAACGCCCGCACCAACGGTGCGGCCGCCTTCGCGGATCGCGAA
>JBCCIK010000120.1:0-9416 GCA_039028255.1 Pseudomonadota bacterium
GGGCCAACCAGCTTTCCCAATCGCGTGCATGAACGTGACACAGATCTATTTCATCCAGCTCGACCTGACCGGGGTTTTCGGCCCCGTTCAGATAGACATTGTGAATGCGCAGGGTCAGCCCGTCTTGTCCCGTCCGAACAAACAATTTGCCCTGCACATGGCTCAGAAAGCCGCCTTTGACCAGTTTGCCGAAGGTGGGGTAGATTGCGCGCGCCGCCAGATCGCGCTGAGCTGGATCAACCGGGCAGGCCTTGAAGGCCGTGCCGTCGCCGTCCAAACTCTCCAACGGCCGAACGCGCGCGCACTGCACGGATTGCGGCAAGCCGGACAAGACGGTTTCCACCGGGCGCGGCGCCCAGAGAAATTCATCGACATCAATATGGGCGATCCAGTCCAGTTCGGCGCGGGCGTAACACCGGGTGGCATTCACCGCCTGACGCACCTGATGTTTTCTGGGGCGTTTCTGACCGACCTTGCGCCAGTACGTGTCGTCGCAAACCTGAAACCGCACTTTTGGATGCGCTTTCAGATGGGCCTGTGCCGGTGGGTTGGCCTCGTCCAGAAACAGATAAACGCGATGTGCGCCAAGATCGAGATGATAAGCTGCAAAACGCAAGAGATCCTCGGCCGGGGCCTTGACGGTCGCAACGATGCCCCAGCGGGGGTCGGACATGACACTGCCTTTCTGTTTGCGGGCCGGGCAGGGGCCGCACAGGATGCCACCCTCAGCCCTGGACCATCATTTCCTTGGTCGCGGTCAATGTCACGTCCGGATAGTCGCGGGCGACACGATCAATATCCCATTGCAGACGGGTCAGATAGACGATGTCGCCATCGTGATCGTGAGCGATGTGCTGCTTGTTGGAATTGATGAACGTGTCCACCGCCAGCTTATCGCCACTCACCCAGCGTGCTGAGGTGAATTGCGACCCTTCAAACCGAACCGGCAGCCCGTATTCCAGTTCGATCCGGCTGGCCAGCACTTCGAATTGCAGCGCCCCCACAACCCCGACGATGAACCCTGAGCCAATCGAGGGCTTGAAGACCTTCGCCGCGCCTTCTTCGGCAAATTGCATCAGCGCCTTTTCCAAGTGCTTGGCTTTCATCGGGTCTCCGGCGCGCACGCCCTGAAGCAGTTCTGGCGCAAAGGACGGGATGCCCGTCACACGCAACGCCTCGCCTTCGGTCAGCGTATCGCCAATGCGCAACTGGCCATGGTTCGGGATGCCGATGATATCGCCGGCCCAGGCTTCGTCCGCCAATTCGCGGTCCGCGGCCAGAAACAACACCGGGTTGGACACTGCCATCGGCTTTTTCGTGCGCACATGGGTTAGCTTCATGCCGCGTTTGAAATGGCCCGAGGCCATGCGCAGAAACGCCACCCGGTCGCGATGCTTGGGATCCATGTTGGCCTGAACTTTGAACACAAATCCGGCGACTTTGTTTTCGTCCGGTGCGATCTGACGGGGTTCGGCGCTTTGGACCTGCGGGACTGGGCCATACTGGCCAATGCCTTCCATCAGTTCCTTGACCCCAAAGGAATTGATCGCAGACCCAAACCAGATCGGTGTCATGTGGCCCTCAAGAACCGCTTGCGTGTCCAGTGCGGGCAACAACTCGCGCACCATCTCGACCTCTTCAAGCAGCTTGTCCAGCAGTTCAGCCGGTACGTGTTCGGCCAGCTTCGGGTCGTCCAGCCCGTCGATTTCGATGCTTTCGGCGATCTTGTTGCGGTCGGCCCTGTCCATCAGCTCCAGCCGGTCGCGCAACATGTCATAGCAGCCGATGAAATCCCTGCCCACGCCAATCGGCCACGAGGCGGGTGTGACGTCAATGGCCAGCATCTCCTGGATTTCGTCGATGATTTCGAACGTGTCGCGGCTTTCGCGGTCCATCTTGTTACAGAAGGTCAGGATCGGCAGATCGCGCAGGCGGCACACCTCGAACAGTTTTTGCGTTTGGCTTTCAACACCTTTTGCCCCATCGATCACCATGACTGCCGCATCCACGGCGGTCAGCGTGCGATAGGTGTCTTCCGAAAAATCCGAGTGGCCGGGCGTGTCGACGAGGTTGAACCGGAAATTCCTGTAGTCAAATGACATCGCCGAGGCCGACACCGAAATGCCCCGATCCTTTTCCATCTGCATATAGTCCGAGCGCGTGCGTCGTGCCTCGCCCTTGGCGCGCACCTGACCGGCCATCTGAATGGCGCCGCCATAGAGCAGGAATTTTTCAGTCAGCGTGGTCTTGCCGGCATCCGGGTGCGAAATAATCGCGAAAGTCCGGCGGCGCGCAATCTCGGGCGGCAATTCAGGTTGGTTCGAGGCGGTATCAAGCATGAGCGCGCGTATAAGTTGGGACGCCTGCCGGTGCAAGAACAACAGCCCCGGACCAGAGCCGACTTATTTCTTGACGCGATAGGTCTTGTGGCAGGAACCGCAGGTGGCGCCGATATTTCTCATGGCGGCTTGCAGGTCCTGTTCAGAGGTGATGTTGGCTGCAGCCTGTGACGCGGCAGACGACAACTGGGCGGCGATGCTGGAAAACGCGCCGAAATCCTCCCAGATCGCGGGCAGAGCTTCGGATTTCGGATCTGTCTCTTCCGCCTTGAAAAGATCCGGAATGTCTGCCGCTTCGACCGCAATCGTCTGCGCTGCCTGCTGGGCTGTCGCAGCGTCGAAAGTGGTTCTGCCTCGGGCCATGTCACCAAGGATCTGGGTGTTTTGGCCGATGCGTTCCATTGCTCTCATCCGGTCCATCACCGCCGGATTTTTCACACCATCATGGGCCAATACGGCGGTTGCAGACAGTAATGCGATGGCCGGTATCGTGGCGTGCGCCGCAATTTTCATTTTCTGGCTCTACTTGTTGCTGTTTATATCGATAACGGATGGCCAGCTGTTGCTCAAGCCTTGCGGAGGGAGACGGCCGGCTTGCGTTCCGATTTCTTCGATGCTAGGAACAAAAGAAGAACATCATTAGGGAGTCAGCCATGAACGTGAAAGACATTGCAACTGAACTGGTGGCCGGGTGCCGGGAAAACCGTGCCAAGGCAAATCTGGAAAAACTGTACTCCGCAGATGCCGTTTCGGTCGAAGCCGTTGACAATCAGGGCATGGGACGCGAAGCCGTCGGGCTGGAGGCCATTCGCGGAAAGCACGACTGGTGGGAAGCGTCCACCGAAATGACCGGTGGCTCGGTCAGCGACCCGATGTTGCATGGCGAAGATCGGTTTGCAGTAGTTTTCGAGGTCGCTGGCCGCATGAAAGAAAGCGGCGAGACCTTTGATATGAAGGAGGTCGCGATTTACCACGTTGCGGATGGCAAAATCGTGCGCGAAGAATTCTTTTACTGATTTTCGGTCTGCGATGACGTGGTGCGGGGCGTCAGTTCATTGACGCCCGGCGCAACAGATCGATCGCATCCGGACGGTCCAGCAGCCTCTGTGCGACATCCAATCCATGCGTGTTGCGGTCGCCGTGCCGGTGCAACAGGGGGCTGATCTTTTTTAACAGATCTTCGGGCAGCGCCGGTTTGGTACGGGGATCGACCAGCATCGACTCCGCAGCAATCCCTTCGGCGTAGATTATGTGATGGCGGTCAAAGAGGATCTGAAAATAGTCGACAAATCCGCCATTGCGTACCGTGACTGTCTCGCCGTTGACCAGATGCCGCGCCTTGACCAACAATTCGGTGGCTCCGGCGCCGATCTGATCCGTGCGCTGATAAACAAACAGCCGGTGGTCAGGACTGACCACAAGATCGTTGTCATTGTTGAGCACGCCGGCTCGGATGACAATCGGCGCGAACTCTCCAACGGCGCGCAAAGTGCTCTGACCGATCCAGCGCACCTGTTGAACACCGTCGTCACGGGTCAGTATCCGGTCGCCGACCTTCAGGTCCTCAATCGGAACCTGCGCGCCGCTCGACAGAGTAATATGGGTGCCACGAGTGAAAGAAACGCAGGCGATCTGGGCAAACTTCCTGCTGACATCTTGCGGGTCTATCCCGACCAGCGTGTAATCGGTTTTCGGCAACAGCGGCGCCAGCGGCAACAGGTAAACTCCGGCGATCATGCCGCCTGTGTCGACTTCGACCAGAACAATAGCCTCGGCGGTCTGGCCGTCCGGCGACATCAGATCCAGCGCGCAGTCCAGATAAACGTCGGCATCAACCGTCCCGATTTCAGTATCCGAGGCAATGCGAAACCCACCGTCGCCCATGGTCTCCAGCGACAGGCGATGACGCGCCGCATCCGGCGCAAGCCCATAGATATCATCCAGCACCAATTCGTCGACCGGGCCAATCTCGTCCCCCAGATTCGCGCCAACAGTGACGCAGAAGGCGTCACAGCGAAAAACAGGCAAAGACTGGATCGGGTGATTGCTGGGCATCGTTTTCAGGGTCATTGCAAGTGCTCGATAGTCGACGTGGGCGTTTTTGCACGCTGTTTCAAGACTTGCGTAGCGACAGATTGTGGCGGTTATTGGTCCGGTGGCAGGTGAATTGCTGGCAGGGTTGTTAACTTCGATAGTAACCTGACGTTTGAAAATGAATAGGGAGTGTAAGGTATGGACCTTGGGATTTCTGGCAAACGGGCGCTGGTCTGCGCGAGCAGCAAGGGATTGGGGCTTGGCTGCGCCGAAGCGTTGGCCGCAGCAGGCGTTCAGCTTGTGATGAATGCGCGGGGGGCCGAGGCGCTGGACGCATCGGCCGAGGCGATACGGGCCCAACACGGGGTGGAAGTGCAGACGGTGGCGGCGGATGTCACCACACCGGAGGGGCAGGCACATCTGTTGGATGTTGCCGGTCCGGTCGACATTCTGGTCAACAATGCCGGCGGGCCCCCGCCCGGGATCTGGTCGGATTGGGACCGGGAAGACTTCATCAAAGCGCTGGATGCCAACATGCTGACGCCGATCGCGCTGATGAAGGCGCTGCTGCCGGGCATGATGGACCGCGGCTGGGGCAGGGTGGTCAACATCACGTCGGTCTCGGTACGGGCCCCGGTTGCGGTGCTTGGCCTGTCCAATTCAGCGCGCGCCGGCCTGACCGGCTATGTGGCCGGTACCTCGCGCCAGGTGGCCGGCAAAGGTGTGACGATCAACAATCTTCTGCCAGGCATTCATGCCACGGACCGGGCTATCTCTCTGGATGGCGGGGTTGCGACTCAGCGCGGAATCACGATGGACGAGGCCAAGGCAGAACGCGCTGCGACGATTCCCAGCGGACGGTATGGAACGCGCGAAGAATTCGGGGCAACCTGCGCTTTTCTTTGCTCGCAGCATGCTGGGTACATCGTCGGGCAGAATATACTTCTGGACGGCGGCGCCTCAAATTTGACGTTGTAAGATGGCCCAGAACTTTTCCCTTAAGGATCAGTTGTTTAATGCTGATAAGGTCGGGTATCTTTCCGACCTTTTCAGTGCGGCATCTCCTGCTTTTGACGGTCGGGAATTTCAGGGCCAGGTGATGGGCAGGCTGCTGGATCTGGAATTGAAGGACCGCATTGCGTGGATCGCCGATTGCCTGTCCCAGGCGGTACCCGGCGACATTAAACAGATTGCACCGGTGGTGTTACAGGCCTTGCCGGAACCATTGGATCCGACGCTCGGCGATAATGATTTCGGTGATTTCATTTTCGCGCCGCTGGGCGATTGGGTGGTGTCCTGCGGGCTGGACTCGCCCGACCTTTCGCTGACTGTACTTGAACAGATAACCCAGAGGTTTTCGATGGAATGGGCCATTCGACCGTTTCTCAACCATTGGCCCGATCTGGTTCTGGAGCGTATGGCCGACTGGACCGGTCACGACAACTATCATGTGCGCAGACTGGTCAGTGAAGGCACCCGGCCCAAACTGCCCTGGGGAAAGGCCGTGACGTTGAACGACGCACAGACCCTGCCGTTGCTGGACCGCCTGTACGCCGATCCGACGCGCTACGTGACCCGTTCGGTGGCCAATCACCTCAACGATATCACCAAGAAATCCCCCGACATCGTTCTTGGCCGATTGACCGCGTGGCGCGCCGAGGGACGACAGACACAGCCAGAGGTGACCTGGATGACGTCACATGCGTTGCGCGGGCTGGTCAAGGCCGGCCATCCTGGCGCGATGAAAATGCTGGGATTTGATCCTGATGCCGAAATGCAGGTGGATGTTGTCGTGTCGGGCGAGGCGCGGATCGACGGGGCGCTGGAGTTCCAGGTTACCTTGAACGCGGACCCTAACACGCCGGTTTTGGTGGATTATGTGGTTCATTTTCGCCGTCCGTGTGGAAAAGTCTCGGCCAAGGTTCACAAGCTGAAACAGGCGGTTGTCGGGTCAGATGAACTGGTTTTGAGCAAACGGCACAAGCTCAAGGGCGATGCCACGACGTTCAAGCTTGTTCCGGGTGCGCATCAGCTGGACATTCAGGTGAACGGAAAACTGCGCGCCGGTGTGCCCTTCGAATTGTTGGGATAATCGCGCGGTGTGGCGGTGAAACATGCGGTTTCCCGCCGCTTGCGCGAAACCGGTGTGATTGCTATCTCCGCTGTTAGCCCGATGGTTTCACTCGGGATTGGCAGCGAGGCCCGAGTTGAGCGCAGTGACCCCTCCGTCCCCACGACTTGAGATCCGCAACCTCACGCGCCGCTATGAAGGGCGGCTGGTTGTGGACGATATCTCGTTAAGCATTCAGGCCGGACAAGTGACCTGCCTTCTTGGGCCGTCCGGATGTGGCAAATCCACGACGTTGCGGATGATCGCGGGTGTCGACATGCAGGACTCCGGCGAAATTTATGTGGATGGCAAGCTGGTCTGCGACACCAATTACCGGGTTCCCCCAGAACGACGGGAAATTGGCCTGATGTTTCAGGATTTTGCGTTGTTTCCGCATTTGAGTGTGGCCGAAAATGTGAAATTCGGCCTGAAAGGATCGAAAGAGGAACAGGATAGGCGCGCCAACGAACTGCTGGAGCGCGTGGATCTGACCCGCCATGTCACCGCGTTTCCGCATGAATTGTCCGGTGGCGAGCAGCAGCGCGTTGCGCTGGCCCGTGCTCTTGCGCCGCGGCCGCGGATCATGCTGATGGACGAACCCTTTTCCGGACTGGACAACCGGTTGCGGGACGGGATCCGTGACGACACCTTGCGCCTGTTGAAAGAAGAAAACACTGCCGTTTTGCTGGTCACGCATGAACCGGAAGAGGCGATGCGCATGGCGGATGAAATCGCCTTGATGCGCCGTGGTCAGATCGTGCAACACGGTGCTCCCTACAATGTTTTCACCAGACCGGTCGACAAAGCGGCAGTGGCCTTTTTCAGCGATGTGAATGTGCTTGAGTCACAGGTCAATGGCGCGCTCGCTGAAACGCCCTTCGGTCAGTTTCTGGCGCCCGGTCTGCCGGACGGAACAAATGTGGACATCGTGTTCCGACCCCAACATGTCAAACTGGATTTCGACCGCAACGGCAAGGGCCCGCTGCCCACGCCAAGCGACGGTGTCGCAGTGCGGGGTGCGGTGGAACGTGCCCGTTTTCTGGGCAGCGAAAGTCTGATCGAATTTCGCCTCGATTTTGACAACCTGTTGCTGAAGACCATTGTTCCGAACGTGTTTGTGCCGGAACCGGGCCGGGTGATGTGGCTGACCGTTCCGCGTGACCGGTGTTTTGTGTTCGCGTCCTGAAGGCCGGCCCCTTGCCGGTTCGAGTCCGCACCGATAGCCTATTTTAAGCGATTGGACGCACAGGATCGGAATTGAGTTGAGCAATATCGGACATAACAAGGGGCCGACGCTGGAACCAGGTCACCTCTGGCGCACCCATATGTGGCGCAGCGCGCAACGAAAACTGATGCCAAACGCGGTTCCGTTGCTGGTCGTCAGGTTGCGCGTCAAACGGGCCGCCGAACTGGGTCTGGATTACAAGACCTACGCCAGCATCCGGCAATTCTCGGGTCAGGATATTGTCGGCCTGCTGTTTTCGTCGAACGCGCTGCGGATATTGGGCCGATCGGCCGAAATGCCCGATGCTGAAACCCGCGCATTGCGGGCCGTCAAATCCGCCAAGCGGTTGTCGCTCGTCCATGCTCCGACACCTGCGTCCGACGTCCTTCGGGCCAATCCGGTTCTCGACGCGACCGCTGCCGCGCCGCGCTTTACCGACAACTGGTCGCAGATGCGCCAACGCCTGCAGCGCTTTGTCCGCGACCAGCATCTGCCGGGCAATCAGATCCTGATCATCGGCGATACCGCGCTTGAATCGGAATGGACAACTGCCGCGCGCGCAGCCGGATACCTGCCGGCAGACCAGTATTTCCGGCGCGCATCCTCCGCATAGCCTCGTGAAATCCGATGTTCGGGCGGTGTTGGCCGTGCGGCATACGGCTATTGAACTCTGGTCTTTGTCGCGACTGTGGTCTATCCCGCCGACGGAACACGCATCTGGGAAAGGCTGCATCATGAGCTTTGAAACCCCCGGCCCGGTCGAGGCACGGCTGCGCGCGGCCATTAGCCCGATCGAAGAGATCATCGAAGACGCCCGAGCGGGCAAGATGTATATTCTGGTGGATCACGAGGATCGCGAGAACGAAGGCGATCTGGTGATTGCGGCCGAATTCGCAGACACCGACGCGATCAATTTCATGGCTCTGCACGGGCGCGGCTTGATCTGTCTGCCAATGACGGCCGAACGGATAGACCGGCTGGGACTGCCGCTGATGGCGGTCAACAACTCGTCGCGCCACGAGACCGCCTTTACCGTATCGATTGAGGCCCGCGAAGGTGTCTCGACAGGAATTTCCGCGGCGGACCGGGCGCTGACCGTGGCCACGGCGATCAACGAGCAAAACACTATGGCGGAACTGGCCACGCCCGGCCATGTCTTTCCGTTGCGCGCCCGCCGGGGCGGGGTTCTGGTGCGGGCCGGTCATACCGAGGCGGCCGTCGATATCTCACGCCTGGCGGGACTCAATCCGGCTGGTGTGATCTGTGAAATCATGAACCCTGACGGGTCCATGGCCCGGCTGCCGGATCTGGTCGACTTTGCGGCCGAACACGGGCTCAAGATCGGGACCATCAGCGATCTGATCTCGTATCGGTCGCGCAATGACAATCTCGTGGTTGAAACCGGACGCGAAATTGTCTCGTCAGCGTTTGGCGGCGACTGGGAAATGCGGATCTTTACCGACCAGACGCACGGAATCGAACACGTCGTTCTGGTTAAGGGCGACATATCGACCCCGGAACCGGTTCTGACCCGGACTCATGCGATGCACGAGGCCTCCGATATTCTGGGTCTGGGGCCGAAACCAGCCCATGAACTGCCGCGCGCGATGGAGATTGTCGCTAAACAGGGGCGGGGAGTGGTCTGTCTGTTTCGCCAGCCTCGCAACTCGTTATATGCGAGCGAAGATGACGGTGTGCGCACCATCAA
>JBCCIK010000121.1:0-9414 GCA_039028255.1 Pseudomonadota bacterium
CACCAGAAGCATCTTGTCTTCCTGTCGTGAGAAGTTGTTTGACACCTTCAACACCAATTTTATCAAATTTGTCCGCAGTTCGAAGAATTCCCGCAACCAATTCCTCTGACGCGTTAGTTTCTGCACTGAACATATCCTTGACAAGCCCATTCAGTACCTTGCGGTTGTTCACCCGCACCAGATAGTCGCCGCGCGGAATACCAACGGTTTCCAGAGTGTCCGACAGCATTGCGCAAATCTCGGCATCGGCCGCCATCGAGGCCGTGCCCACCGTGTCCGCGTCACACTGGTAAAACTGACGATACCGGCCCGGCCCCGGCTTTTCGTTGCGCCAGACCGGCCCCATCGTATACCGGCGATAGGGTGTGGGCAGATCGTTGCGATGCTGTGCGAAAACCCGTGCCAATGGCGCAGTCAGATCATAGCGCAGCGCCATCCAGTCGCCCGCGCCGCCTTCGTCAAATTCCTGCCACGCGAACACGCCCTCGTTCGGGCGATCCACATCCGGAAGAAATTTGCCCAGCGCCTCGACGGTTTCAACCGCACTGCTTTCCAGCGCATCAAACCCATACCGATGGTAGACGTCCGCAATGGTCCGCAGCATTTCGGTGCGCTGCGTGACTTCCTCGCCGAAATAGTCACGGAACCCTTTTGGCGTTACGGCCTTGGGGCGGGGCTGTTTCTTGGGCTTGGCCATAATGGCGTCCTTCGCGGTCGTGTTCCGCGCGCGGTCTATCTCATGGCCCGCATCGGGGCAAGGCGCGCTTTCGCTGGCATTGGGATCACCGGCCCGTTATCACCAACACCCAAAGAGAGCCCACAGGACACCAACATGCAGCATCTGGAAGAACAGATCGCCCATCTGGCACGAACGGTCGACGAGCTGAACACTGTCGTCACCCGCCAACAAAATGAGATTGATCGCCTCACACGCCGCGTCGAAACGCTGTTGCAGCGCGAGGCTGAGCGCGCGCAGGACGGATCGGGCGGGGTCGTGTTCTCGGACGAACGCCCGCCGCATTACTGAAGGTTTACAAGCCCAATGTCGATTTCACGGCATTGTCGACCACACCAGCCAACAGCGCGTCTTTGTCATCAGAGCAACCATTGCGCAACGCCGCCACAAATGCCTCACGCAGTTTTGCTTTGTCCTCATCCGAGGTTGCGTGATCGTTGATATCAATCTGACGATTGTAGATCGACACCGCGGTCATCTTGCCCACAACCGCGTAGATGAACGCTTCATCCCCGTTTGCCTCTTCTACGACCGAGGCGCAGGTATGATACATAACGGGCAGAGCATCCTGAACCATCTGCTCGGCAGCTTCATCAGCAACAGCCGCGCCTGCAAAAGCGATGCAGGCACCTGCCAGGACGGTTTTGATTTCAGTTCGTGGCATCGCGATCACTTCCAGTTATGTCCAACAAACGCTCCGGCCAAGCCGCCAATAGCCGCGCCTTTGCCATCTCCAATCAGCGCGCCGACGCCTGCACCGATCAGTGCACCCTCGATCGTCTTCTTTTTCTTCGTATCGTCCGCAAATCCCGCCGACGCCAATACTATGGACGCCGCGGCCGCAAATGCGACCGATCGGAACGTCAGGCCCGAAATCGTCATATGAATGCCCTTTCACAAAAAGCGATCTTATCAGAGTCAGCCTAGCGAGATGCCTGCGATCTGGCAACAAACCGATGGCTCAGATTTCTTCGACAGACATAACCCCATCCAACGATTTGATCGCGCCTTTGACCTGCGGGTTGATCGGAAAGTCCTGGCCGAGTTCCATTTCAACGTCGCCCGGTAAATCCGGGTTCAGCAAACACAGGTGAACCGGTCCTTTTGATGCACCCTTTGCTGCGCCCGTTGCGTCGTGAAGAACTTTTGCAACAGTCGGCAGAACCTGCGCTTCGTCAATGAAAATGCGCAGGCCGGTTGCGCCTGCATCAGCGACGACTGAATCCACAGGGCCAACCGACCGACCTAAGAGTTTCAGTTGATCCGCCTCCATTGTCGCTTCGGCGGTCAGCACGACCTGTGCGCCGGTTTCCAGAAACTCGCGCGATTTTTCTAGCGTTTCAGAGAACAAGGTGACCTCATAAGCTCCGCTGGGGTCCGACAGCTGGGCAAACGCAAATCGGTTTCCGCGCGCAGATTTGCGTTCTTGCCGACCCGCGACGACACCGGCCATCTTGGCTATCAGCGGGCCTGATCGTGCTTTCTCGGTCACCTCATCCAGTGTCATCACCTGCTTGCGTTTCAGCGCGGGCATATAGTCGTCCAACGGGTGACCCGATAGGTAAAAGCCAACGGCCTTGAATTCCTCGCTCAGACGTTCGGCTGGCAACCAATCCGGCGTCGTCGACAGGCGTGGCTCGGGCAGATCATCGCCTGCATCGCCAAATAGGGATACCTGGTTGGAGTTCTTCTGATCATGCACCGCTGCCGAATACTGAACCAGCGAATCCAGACTTTCGAACACACGGCGGCGGTTTTTGTCCAACTCGTCGAACGCGCCCGCACGGGCCAGCATTTCCAGTGGTCGCTTGCCCACTCTTTTCAGGTCAACACGACGGGCAAGATCAAACAGGTTTACAAATGGCTTTTCAGCCCCTTTACCCTGGGTGGCCTCGACACGGCGTCCTTCAACCACCAGGTTCATCGCTTCGACACCCACGTTCTTGAGCGCGCCCAGCGCATAGATCAGGTGCCCGTTGTCAACATCGAACGTCGCCTGCGAGCGGTTCACACAAGGCGGCACGTACGGCAGGTCCAGCCCTTTGCGCACTTCCTCGAAATAAACCGCCAGTTTGTCGGTCAGATGAATATCGCAGTTCATGACCCCCGCCATAAACTCGACCGGGTGGTTCGTTTTCAGCCAGCCGGTCTGATAGCTGACCACCGCATAAGCGGCCGCATGAGATTTGTTGAAGCCGTAGTTGGCGAATTTGTCCAGCAGGTTCCAAACCTCGGTCGCCTTGGTCTCGTCCACATCATTCTCGGCAGCACCTTTGAGGAATTTGGGCCGCTCGGCATCCATCGCTTCTTGAATTTTCTTACCCATTGCCCGGCGCAACAGGTCAGCGCCGCCAAGGCTGTAGCCTGCCATTTCCTGGGCAATCTGCATCACCTGTTCCTGGTAGACGATGATACCCTGGGTTTCATCCAGGATGTGATCAATGGACGGATGCAACTTGTCCCGTTTGCTCAGCCCGTTCTTGACCTCGCAGAATTTGGGGATGTTCTCCATCGGGCCGGGACGGTAAAGCGCGACAAGGGCGATGATATCCTCGATACAGTCCGGCTTCATCCGTTTGAGCGCATCCATCATACCGGTGGATTCCACCTGGAACACCGCCACCGTCCGCGCCGCCGAGTACAGCTTGTATGTCGCCTCGTCATCCAGCGGGATGGCGTTGATCTGATTTTCGGCCCCCTCGGCAGGTTCATACAGTTCCGTGCCGTCCGCCGCGATGTGCAGGGGTCGCCCGGATTTAAATATCAGATCCATCGCATTCTGGATCACTGTCAGCGTTTTCAGACCCAGAAAGTCGAACTTGACCAACCCGGCCTGTTCCACCCATTTCATGTTGAACTGGGTCGCGGGCATGTCAGATCGCGGGTCCTGATACAGCGGCACCAGCGCATCCAGCGACCGGTCGCCGATCACCACCCCGGCTGCGTGGGTCGAAGCATTGCGCAGCAGACCTTCGACCTGTTTGCCATATGTCAGCAGACGATCCACGACCTCTTCGTTGCGGGCCTCTTCACGCAGTCGAGGTTCGTCCTTCAGCGCTTTTTCGATCGAAACCGGCTTGACCCCTTCGACCGGGATCATCTTGGACAGACGATCCACCTGACCATAGGGCATCTGCAAAACCCGACCGATATCGCGCACGGCCGCCTTGGACAGCAACGCGCCAAAGGTGATGATCTGACCCACCTTGTCGCGTCCGTATCTCTGTTGCACATAGCGGATCACTTCTTCCCGACGGTCCATGCAAAAATCGATATCGAAGTCAGGCATCGAGACCCGCTCGGGGTTCAGGAACCGCTCGAACAACAGCGAATAGCGCAGCGGATCAAGATCGGTGATCGTCAACGCATAAGCCACCAGCGATCCCGCGCCCGAACCTCGCCCCGGGCCGACCGGGATATCCTCATCCTTGGCCCATTGGATAAAGTCCGCAACGATCAGGAAATAACCGGGGAATCCCATCCCTTCGATGATGCCAAGTTCGAAATCCAGGCGTTCCTGATACTCCTCGGGCGTTACGGCATGTGGGATCACGGCAAGTCGTTTTTGCAGGCCCTCATTGGCGATACGGCGCAGCTCGGCCACTTCGTCATCAGCAAATTTCGGCAGGATCGGATCACGGCGATACGCCATAAAGGCGCAGCGTTTGGCGATTTCAACCGTATTCTCAATCGCCTCGGGCAGGTCGGCGAACAGTGTCACCATTTCCTGCTGCGATTTGAAATAATGCTGCGCTGTCAGGCGCCGGCGATCTTTCTGTTGATCGACATAGGCGCCTTCGGCAATGCAGATCAGCGCATCATGCGCCTCGTACATGTCCGAAGTCGGAAAATAGACATCATTGGTGGCGACCAGAGGCAAGTCCTTGGCATATGCCATTTCGACATGGCCACGTTCGGTCAGGCGTTCCGCTTCGGGCTGACCATCTTCGCCCGGATGGCGTTGCACCTCGATATACAGCCGGTCCGGGAACATCGCGGCCAGTCTGTCGACCAGCGCGTCGGCGGCTGGGCGCTGCCCCTGTTGCAAAAGCATCCCCACCGGCCCGTCCGGGCCACCGGTCAGGCAGATCAAGCCTTCGGATCTTGCAGCCAGCTCATCCGGGGTGACCTGCGGTAGCTGCCCGCCCTTGTCTACATAAAGACAGGAGCTAAGCTTCATCAGGTTCTCGTATCCTGTCTCGGACTGTGCCAGCAGAACCAGTGGTGCAGGCGCCCTGGGCTTTTCCCCCGGCTGTGCCTGAACGTATGTCAGATCAACCTGACAACCCATGATGGGTTGTACCCCGGCCCCACTGGCCGCAACAGAAAACTCCAGCGCCGAAAACATCGAATTGGTATCCGTCACCGCAACAGCGGGCATATCCATCTTGTCGCACAGGTCCGGCAGCGTTTTCAGCCGCACGGCACCTTCCAGCAACGAATATTCAGTGTGAACGCGAAGGTGAATGAATCGGGGAATACTGCTCATACCTCACACGCTATCTTAGCCGGGCACGAGGCAAAAGCCGCAACCGACGCCTTGCAAAGCTTAAATTATCATCACTGATTATTCGGATTTTTTTAAAGGTGCTTCGGGATTGGTCGTCAGAGCCGGCGGAAAAACACTGTGATTTCATAGGTATGAAATTTGCCGGTAGGCACCAATGACGTGCAGGCCAGACGTGATCGCGCATTATATAGGCAGTTTTCCTTGCCAGATAAGCTGCGCTGTTTCTAACATCGGATGGCAAGCTATACGCCCGCCGCTCTTTCTACGTCGCATCGAAGGAGGGCACCGAAGGGCGCAACCGGGTAAGGCGACGGGTTTCACGAATGAACATCACGTTTCTTCTGAACGGAGAGACTGTGGAGCTGGCAGATGTTAGCCCGACGGCAACCCTGTTGGACTGGCTGCGCGAAGATCGCGGCCTGACAGGCACCAAAGAAGGCTGCAACGAAGGCGATTGCGGCGCCTGCACCGTGATGGTGACAGATGAGATCGGGTCAAAGTCGTTGAATTCCTGCATCCTGTTTCTGCCGCAACTGCACGGCAAGGCCGTGCGCACCGTTGAAGGTGCAAGCAGTCCAAACGGAGAACCGCATCCCGTACAGCAGGCGATGGTGGATCTGCATGGCTCGCAATGCGGCTTTTGTACGCCCGGTTTTGTGATGTCGATGGTGGCGGGGCATCTGAACGGTGCCACTGATCATGATGTTCAGCTGGCAGGCAACCTGTGTCGCTGCACGGGCTACGCGCCTATCATACGCGCGGCTGAGGCTGCCCAACAGCAATCGGTTCCGGTCTGGGTCAAGGACAAGCCGGTGGCAACATCTGCGGCACCGCCCATGTTGCCCGACTCGTCCGATGCGCTGGCTGCCGTTTATGCGGAATACCCGGATGCGACATTGGTGGCCGGGGCGACTGATGTCGGTCTGTGGGTTACCAAACAGTTGCGCGATCTGGATCCTGTGATCTTTCTGAATCGCTGTGACGACCTGAAACAGATCACGATTACCGATACAGAGGTTCGTTTCGGCGCGATGGTCGACATGAATCGCATGGGCGCGGCGATGGTCGATCTGCATCCCTCTTATGCTGAAATGATCCAGCGCTACGCCAGTGTTCAGGTGCGCCATGCGGCCACCATTGGCGGTAATATAGCCAATGGATCGCCAATCGGAGATAACCCACCTGCCCTGATCGCATTGGACGCGACCTTGCATTTGCGAAAAGGTCAGGTTCGACGGTCGCTGCCGCTGGAGGAGTTTTTTGTCGACTACGGCAAGCAGGATCGTACCCCGGGAGAGTTTGTCGAGGCCGTCAGCTTCCCGCGCCAGACGGATCGCCTGAAATGCTACAAGCTCAGCAAACGGTTCGATCAGGATATCTCGGCTGTTTGCGGATGTTTCAACATCCGTGTTTCCGACGGCACGGTCAAACAAGCGCGCGTGGCCTATGGCGGCATGGCCGGTATCCCGAAACGGGCCATGTGTGTCGAGACCGCTCTGATCGGAAAGCCCTGGACGGCAGAAACCGTGCAGGCTGCGCTGCCGTCTTTTGCGGATGATTTCCAACCACTTACAGATATGCGCGCCTCTGCCGGTTACAGGCTGGGCACAGCAAAAGCAATGCTTGAACGGTACTTTCACGAAGACAACGGCGCAATCACTACCGTTCTGGGCGTATCGGCATGAGCGTGACCAGATCACTTCCCCATGACGCGGCGGCGCTGCATGTATCCGGCGCGGCCCGCTATGTTGACGATATTCCGACACCCGAAGGATCATTACACTTGGCCTTTGGTGTCAGCCATGTTGCCAAGGGTACAATCACCGCGATGGACCTGTCGGCGGTCAGGTCCGCAGACGGTGTCGTCATGGTCATGACCGCCGATGATCTGCCGTTTACAAACGACGTCTCTCCTTCAATCCATGACGAGCCTTTGCTGTCCGATGGTGGGGTCCATTACATCGGTCAGCCGGTTTTTCTGGTCATTGCCAGCAGCTATCGGGCCGCCCGCAAGGCCGCCCGTCTGGGCAGGATCGATTATGCCGAAGACGCACCCATCCTGACAGTCGAAGACGCGCTGGCCAAGAACAGCAGGTTCGAAGATGGACCGCGCATCTATGCCAAAGGTGATGCTGATAAAGCTATTTCCAGATCTGCCCACATCATAGAAGGCACGTTCGAGATTGGCGGGCAGGAACATTTTTATCTGGAAGGCCAGGCCGCGCTGGCGGTGCCGAATGAAGGCGCCGATATGCTGGTGCACAGCTCGACCCAGCATCCTACCGAGATTCAGCATAAGGTGGCGGATGCCCTTGGCGTTCCCATGCACGCGGTCCGGGTCGAAACCCGCCGCATGGGTGGCGGCTTTGGCGGCAAGGAAAGTCAGGGCAACGCATTGGCGGTTGCCTGTGCCGTGGCCGCACGGGCGACCGGGAAAGCCTGCAAGATGCGCTATGACCGCGACGATGACATGATCATCACCGGCAAACGCCACGCATTTCGGATTTCGTACAAGGCCGGTTTTGATGAACACGGCCACATACAGGGTGTCTTGTTCCATCACTACGCCATGTGCGGCTGGGCGCAGGATCTGTCCTTGCCGGTCGCGGACCGGGCAATGCTGCATTCGGACAACGCATATCTGCTGCCAAACGCCCGGATCGAAAGCCATCGGCTGAAAACCAACACGCAATCCGCCACCGCCTTTCGCGGGTTCGGCGGCCCGCAGGGTATGGTTGGCATTGAACGTGTTATGGACCACGCAGCTTATGAATTAGGCTTGGACCCGGTCGAGTTGCGCCGGCGGAACTATTATGAACCGGCGCATCCGGCTGTGAACCTTGTGCCCACGGAAAAACCTTTGGGCCATCCCGATCCGCACGAAGACCTGACCAGTCGCGGGGCCGTCGCAATGGGAGCGACCCGGATGCGCCCGTTGCCAGCGGGCGGCAACACCACGCCATACGGTATGGACGTCAGCGATTTCGAACTGCATGGCATGACTGACAAGCTGCTTGAAACCTGTGAATACGCCTCACGCAAGGCGGCCATAGAGACATGGAATGCCGAAAACACCGTGATCAAGAAAGGCATCGCCTTTTCCCCGGTCAAGTTCGGGATTTCCTTTACTCTGACCCATCTGAATCAGGCCGGTGCGCTGGTGCATGTGTATCAGGATGGCTCGGTCCATCTGAATCACGGCGGCACGGAAATGGGCCAGGGTCTGTTCCAAAAAGTTGCGCAGGTAGCGGCGTCGCGCTTTGGCGTCCCGCTGGACATGATCAAGATCACCGCCACCGATACGGCCAAGGTTCCCAATACATCGGCAACGGCGGCGTCTGCGGGCAGTGACCTGAACGGCATGGCCGTCAAGGTGGCCTGCGACACGATCCGTGACCGGATCGCCAACTATCTGGCCGAACGGCATCAGGCCGACCCGGCATCCGTCACGTTCACAGACGGGCATGTTCTGGTCGGTCCAGAGCGGTACTCCTTTGCCCAGGCCGCCGCACTGGCTTATCAGGGCCGGATCAGCCTGTCGGCAACCGGCTATTACAAAACACCCAGAATCGAATGGGATCGGATCGCAGGGCGCGGTCGCCCGTTTTTTTATTTCGCCTATGGCGCCGCCATCACCGAGGTTGCTGTGGACACTTTGACCGGTGAAAACCGCATATTGCGCGCGGATATTCTGCATGATGCCGGAGCCTCGCTGAACCCCGCGCTTGATATCGGTCAGATCGAAGGCGGCTATGTCCAGGGGGCAGGCTGGCTGACAACCGAGGAACTGGTCTGGGATGACACGGGACGTTTGCGCACACACGCGCCGTCGACCTACAAGATACCCGCCTGTTCCGATCGCCCTGATGTTTTCAACGTGACGCTGTGGGACGGCGAAAACCGGGAAGAAACGATCTATCGCTCGAAAGCGGTTGGAGAGCCGCCATTTATGCTCGGAATTTCCGCATGGCTCGCCCTGTCGCATGCGGTGGCGTCATGCGGGGCGCGGTACCCGGCCTTGAATGCACCGGCCACACCCGAAGAGGTCTGGCGCGGCATCCAAAGGATGAAAGGAAATATCTGATGGGATTTGACCCTGAGGCGTTGAGAAAGGCTGTCAGAAGCCACGGCATGCGACAGGGCGAGCCATGCGGAAATTCCGAGCATA
>JBCCIK010000122.1:0-9384 GCA_039028255.1 Pseudomonadota bacterium
CGGGTCGGGTCTGGAAGGCAATCTGAAACTTGACGGCCCCGACAGTTCATACGCCACCCTTGTCGGGAACGTGAATAACGATGGCGCGGCCGATCTGGATTTTGACGCCAGATTCAATCGAATGGAACGGTTTACACCCGATTTTCCGGGCACCGTGACCGCCACCGGCAATGCAAAGCGCAAAGACGGGGTCTGGACCATTCAATCCCAAGCCACCGGACCTGCCGAGGTCAGCGCAACCATTGCCGGCACATTCGATGAAACCAGCGCTGCGGCGGATTTGACGGCACAGGGCGGAATCAACCTGGGCATTGCCAACGTCTTTGTCACACCCAACCAGATCGAAGGCACAGCCCGGTTCAATCTGGCCTTGAAAGGTACACCTGCACTGGAGTCGCTGAGCGGTACGATCACAACGTCAGGTACCTCGTTTGCGATCCCGGCAGCGGGTCAGACCATCACCGGGATCAGCGGGTCCGTGACCCTTGCCCAAAGCCGGGCCACAGTTGCGCTGAGCGGTGGCGTGCGCACTGGTGGCGGATTCACCATCAACGGTCCGGTTGACCTGACGCCACCTTTCAACGCGCAGATCACCACAGCTATCAACAGCTTGGTGCTGACGGATCGACTGCTCTATGAAACAACGCTGAACGGGCAGCTTGCATTAACCGGGGCGCTTGCAGGAAACAGCAGCTTGGCCGGGCAGATCACGTTCGAGGAAACCAATATCAACCTCGCCGCCGCCTCGGGTGCGGTTGGTGCCGCGCCAATTCCAGAGATCGAGCATCTGAATGAAAGCCGAGCAAGTTACATAACGCGGGAACGTGCGCAGCTGATCCCGAAAGAAGACACAGGTCAAAGCGATTCTCGTATTGCGCTGGATATCAGCCTGCTTGCGCCCAAGGCCGTCTTTGTCCGCGGACGCGGCGTCAACGCGGAACTGGGCGGTCGCCTGACCATCGGCGGCACAACAACCTCGGTCGTGCCATCGGGTCAGATCGAACTGATCCGCGGAAATTTTGACATTCTGGGCCGCAGATTGGCGCTGACCAAGGGTATTGTAACGCTGCAAGGCGACCTGACCCCGTATATCGAGTTTGAATCCACCGCCAGCACGTCAGAAGGCACAGCCACAATCGAAATTGCCGGCCCGCTGGATTCACCGGAAGTAAACGTTTTTTCTGATCCCGAGCGTCCAACCGAAGAGGCATTGGCCATGCTGCTGTTCGGCAACAGTTTTTCCGAGCTTTCGCCATTTGTGATCGCACAAATGGCGGCCTCGCTGGCGCAGCTTAGCGGCGCTGGCGGCGACGCGACCAAGGGTTTGCGCAATTCGACAGGGGTCGACACGATAGACATCGGCGCAACCGAGGGCGGCGCAGGCCGGTTTGGCGCGGGCGCGTACCTTAGCGACAACCTGTACACCGACTTTACCGTGAACACCGAAGGCGATACCGAGGTCAATCTGAATCTGGACCTGACCGACAGCATAACCGTGAAAGGGACCGTCGACGGAACCGGCGAAACCGGCATTGGCGTCTTTTTTGCCAAAGACTACTGACGTCCATACATTACGATGAACTTTTGCGCCGGATACCCATCGGCTGTGCGATCTGCGGGGCGGGTTCCAGACCCGCATGATCGGTAACCATACGCGCCATGCGCGCAACAGCCCAATCCGGATAGGGGACCGAGCGCCCGGAACTGTGGCTGACGTTCATGAACAAAGCCTCTTGCGTTGCACAAACAACATCATCGTCTTCTGACAACAGCTGAGCAAAATAGTGACCTCGTTTGTGATCGGCATCCAGCAAACGAAACCGGAAATAAAATGGGGTGCTTGCGGTAACTTCGCGCACAAAATGCAGATGCGACTGAAGGATGTAAGGTCCTTGCCCATATGCCCTGACCTGCGGCTCACCCAGTCCAAGGTGGTCACATAACAGACCTTCAAGCGCCTCGTCGAACGCAACACCGTAATAGCCGACGTTCATATGCCCGTTGTAGTCGATCCACTCAGGCTTTACCCGAAAACCCCTTACTTCAATCGGGCTATCATAAGGACCATCGTGACCGCTGGGGCTGTGTGGTTCAGTTTGCATTGTTCGTCTCACCTGATTTGGTCACTTCGAAACTTAGCGACCGCGCAACGCCCTTTTGATCTTGAAAGAACACATTTAATCCCGAACCCCGGCCGGGTAGGTCGGCCATATAGTCGATTTCGGGCAATATGATCAGCGAGTCCAGGGCGATGCCCGTTTCCGACAGAGCAGACATACCCGCAAACCGATGCGCCATGGCAATCTCCGCAATTGATTCTGATTGCAGGGTTGATCCAGCACAACGTGTTGTCAAGGCGCGAAAAAGGCGACCACTTGGCCGCCTTTTTCGAGTGCGCGAGGCCCATTTATTCTGCGGCAATCGCACCTTCGATCTTTTCGACGCGAATGGCCGAGAACTTGAACTCGGGGATCTTCCCATACGGATCAATGGCCGAATTGGTCAGAATATTCGCCGCAGCCTCAACATAGGCAAACGGGATGAACACCATATCTTCGGCAACCGCACGATCGGCACGGACCATGATTTCGATGGATCCCCGCCGGGTGGTCAGGCGGATCATCTCACCCGGTTCGATTCCCATCAACTTGAGCTGGCGCGGGTTCATCGAGCAATTCGCCTCGGGCTCGACCGCATCCAGAACAGTTGCCCGTCGGGTCATCGACCCGGTGTGCCAGTGTTCCAACTGACGGCCGGTTGTCGCGATCATCGGATAGTCTTCATCCGGGGCTTCATCTGGTGAGATGACACTGGCCGGGGTGAACTTGGCCTTGCCATCCGCGCGCGGGAACCCGTCGCCGAACACAATTGCCTGACCCGGGTCGGTTTCGCTGAGCGATGGATAGGTGATCGTTTCCGTTTCCAGACGCTCCCACGTGATGTTGTCGAGCGAATTCATGGTCAGCTTCATTTCGGCAAAGACCTGGGATACATCGGTATAGTCCCATTTCAGGCCGATCCGTTGCGCCAGTTCCACGGTGATCTTCCAATCCTCGCGCGCCTCACCCGGCGGCGAAACAGCCGGGCGCACGCGCTGAACCTGACGGTTCGTATTGGACACGGTGCCATTCTTTTCATACAGCGCCGAGGCAGGCAGGATGATATCTGCGTAGTTCGCCGTTTCAGTCAGAAAGATGTCCTGTACGATCATCAGTTCAAGCTTGGCCAGCGCGTCGCGTGCGTGGCCGACATCGGGGTCTGACATCGCCGGGTTTTCACCCTGAATATACATGCCCTTGATGTTGCCCGCATACGCCTGATCAATGATTTCAGTGACAGTCAGCCCCTTCTCGTTCGAAAAGTCGCGCTCATCATTCCAGACATGGTTGAACTTGGCGCGGATGTCATCGTCCATGACCGACTGATAGTCTGGCAAGAACATCGGTATCAGGCCCGCGTCCGAGGCCCCCTGCACATTGTTCTGACCGCGCAGAGGGTGCAGACCGGCGCCCGGTTTGCCAACATTGCCGGTCATCAGCGCCAGCGAGATCAGGCAGCGCGAATTGTCGGTGCCGTGGATATGCTGGCTGACACCCATACCCCAGAAAATCAGGCCGGCCTTGGCCTGTGCAAACGTGCGGGCCACGCGGCGCAACTGATCGGGTTCGATGCCGCAAATCGGTGCCATCGCCTCGGGCGTGAACTGGCGCAGATGCCCTTTCTCGGCCTCCCAGTTTTCGGTCCAGCGGTGGATATACTGGCTGTCATACAGTTCTTCTTCGACGATCACATTCATAATCGCGTTCAGCATCGACACGTCCGCGCCTGGCCGGAATTGCAGCATTTCGTCTGCGAATTTGCGCATGCCCACACCACGCGGATCCATTACGATCAGCTTGCCGCCCCGCTTGGTGAACTGTTTGAAATAGGTCGCCGCAACGGGATGGTTTTCAATCGGGTTGGCCCCAATGATGATCGCCACATCCGCGTTTTCAATCTCGTTGAAAGTGGCAGTCACGGCGCCCGAGCCGACGTTCTCGATCAAAGCCGCAACGGACGAGGCGTGGCACAAGCGTGTGCAGTGGTCGACGTTATTGTGGCGAAAGCCCTGACGGATGAATTTCTGGAACAGATAGGCCTCTTCGTTGGTGCATTTTGCGGACCCAAAACCCGCAACATTGCGGGGATCGTCTTCGCGCAGCTGCATCAACCTGCTGGCCGCCAGATCCATCGCCTCGTCCCAGGTCGCTTCGCGGAAATGGGTCGACAGGTTGCCCGGATCGACGTTCAGCCCCTTGGCCGGTGCGTCTTCGCGACGAATCAGCGGTTTGGTCAGGCGATGCGGATGGTGGATGTAGTCAAAGCCAAAGCGACCTTTGACGCATAGTCGGCCTTCGTTTGCGGGACCGTTGATGCCCTCGACATATTTGACTTTGCCGTCCTTGACCTTCAGCGAGACCTTGCAGCCCACGCCGCAGAACGGGCACACGCTTTCGGTTTCAGAGTCGTAATCCTTGCTGTCGCCCTTTTGCTGGTCGTCCAGCACGGTTGCCGGCATCAGCGCGCCGGTCGGGCAAGCCTGAACGCATTCACCACAGGCCACACAGGTAGAGTCCCCCATCGGATCGTTCTGATCGAACACCACCTGCGAGGTATGGCCGCGACCGGCCATGCCGATCACGTCATTTACCTGCACTTCCCGGCACGCCCGGACGCAGAGGTTGCAGTTGATACAAGCGTCCAGATTGACGCGCATCGCTACGTGGCTGGCATCCAGCAGCGGAATTTTCTCGGCCTCTTTCGCTGGAAACCGGCTTTCGCTGACGTCATTCAGCTTGGCCATGTCCCAGAAGTGGCTGGATGTGTCATGTGCGTCATCGGGCTGATCGGCGACCAGCAGCTCCATGACCATGGCGCGTGATTTCTCGGCACGCTCGCTGTCGGTCTTGACGATCATCCCCTCCGCTGCGGGACGAATGCAAGAAGCGACCAGTGTGCGCTCGCCTTCCACCTCGACCATGCAGGCGCGGCAGTTTCCATCCGGGCGATAGCCCGGCTGTGGTTTGTGGCACAGGTGCGGGATCGTGAACCCCTGCCCCTTGGCAGCTTCCCAGATGGTCCAGCCTTCGGGCACTGTCACGTCTTCGCCGTTCAGGTTGAAGGTGACGGTCTTGGTTGGGCTTGCGTCAAGCATGGCGTTGTCTCCCTTCAGATTTCGTCAGCGAAATGTTTCATGACAAGACGGATCGGGTTCGGGGCCGCCTGACCCAGCCCGCAGATCGACGCATCGCCCATGACCTGACACAGATCCTCCAACAGGTCCTGATCCCATGTGTCGGCCTGCATCAGCTTGACCGCTTTTTCGCAGCCTGCGCGGCAAGGCGTACACTGACCGCAGCTTTCATCTTCGAAGAACCGCAGCATGTTCAGTGCGGCGTCGCGGGCGGTGTCCTGATCGGACAGAACAACCACGGCGGCCGAGCCGATAAAGGTGCCGTGCGGTTGCAACGTGTCGAAATCCAGCGGGATGTCGTCCATCGACGCAGGCAACAGGCCCGAGGACGGACCACCCGGCTGATACGCCTTGAAGATTTGACCCTCGGCCATACCTCCGGCGGCCTCGATCACATCCAGAATGGTCGATCCTGCAGGCAGCAGATAAACGCCCGGTTTGGCCACCCGACCCGAGATCGAATAGCTGCGCAGGCCCTTGCGACCGTTCTTTTCAACCGAGCTTAGAATCTGCGGCCCTTCACGGCAGATTTTAGAAACCCAGTACAGCGTTTCGACGTTGTGCACCAAGGTTGGACGGTTAAACACACCAACCTGCGCCACAAACGGAGGCCGATGCCGCGGCAGGCCCTTTTTGCCTTCGATCGACTCGATCATCGCGGATTCTTCGCCACAGATATAGGCACCGGCCCCGCGGCGCAGATCAATATACCCTTTGGCAACGATCCCCGCGTCTTCAAGCGCGGCGATCTCACGAGCAAGGATTTCCAGCACCGCAGGATATTCGTCGCGCATATAAATAAAACAGGTTTCCGCCTCGACCGCCCATGCGGCGATCAGCATGCCTTCCAGAAAGACATGCGGCGTGCGCTCGAGATAATAACGATCCTTGAACGTGCCCGGCTCGCCCTCATCACCGTTCACGGCCAAATAGCGCGGGCCTTCATTCATGCGAACAAAGCCCCATTTCTTGCCCGATGGGAAACCCGCCCCGCCAAGACCGCGCAAGCCCGAGGACAAAACGTCTTCCTGCACCTTTTCCCAATCGCCGCCATCGCGCAGTTCTTGCAACTTGGCGTAGCCGCCATTTGCCGCATACGCCGCATAAGGTTCGTAATTGGGCAGATGGGCATGGGTGTCATCGGCAGCAATTGCCGCCCGCACCTTTTCCGGCGTTGCATGGTCGATGTGGTTGTGGCCGATTTCAAGCACCGGCGCGGTATCGCAGCGTCCCATGCAGGGCGCGCGCAACACGCGCACCGCGGCCGGGTCCAGCCCGTCTTCCAGCGCCTTTTGCAGTTGCTGGGCTCCGGCCATTTCGCAAGACAGAGAATCGCAAACCCGGATGGTCAAAGCGGGCGGAGGTACCTCATCTTCTTTCACAACATCGAAATGCGCGTAAAACGTTGCCGTTTCATAGATTTCAGCCTGACCAACCCGCATCTCGACGGCCAGAGCGGCGATGTGGTCTGCGCTGATGTGGCCGTATCTATCTTGAATCAAATGCAGAAATTCAATCAGCAGGTCACGTCTGCGCGGGCGATCGGCCAACAGATCGACAACCTCGGCCTGCGCACGATCCGAAAATTGGCGGCCTTTTGGTGTGTGCCGACCTTTGCCTTTACCTGACTTCCAAACGCCCAGTTTTGCGTCGGATGGCTTGGTGTCCAAGGGTGCCATGCTTTCCTCCGTTTGAGACTGAGTCTGTCTCATCAGAGTAGCATATCGTCAAATTGCTAGAAGCAATCGCACGATAACGACTGCTTATTGCCGAAAAGACGTCACAACCGAACGCAACGCCTGAACCGTTGGCAGTTCCGGGTCGCGCGTCAAGGTCGCCAGACAAATCGGCTTGCTGACTTCGGGATCGATCAACGGCAGAGCCTTGGTGCCATCCAGTTCCCCCAGCGCACGCACCAGAATCTGGGGGACCACGGTGGCTGCGAGCCCTTCACGCGCCATGACCATCGCAGCGGTAAATTCGCTGGTTTCGGCCACAACACTTGGGTGCAAACCCTGTTCGGCGAAAATCCGGTCAAGAATACGTCGGTTCTGCATCTGGGGTTCCAGCAGGATGATCGGAAACTCGGCCACCTGCGCCCAGGGAATAGGACCAGTTTCTTCGGTCATATGGGCCGGGGTCAGCAACACATAGGTTTCGTCGTACAAGGGCTGCACTTGCCGCAAATCGGTGCCGATGCTGTCGCCATATGTGATACCTGCATCCAGGCTGCCTTCGTCCAGCCTGTGTTGAATAGCGTTGGACGACATGGTTTCGATGCGGGTGACGATCCTGGGATGCCCCTGTTGCAAAAGCTTGATCAACTGCCCGGTAAAAGCGATGGCCGTTGGTATGACTCCCAGGATCAGCGTCCCGGTGATCTCGCCCTTGGCGGCCTGAACCTGCTGTTCCAGCGCCTTGGTGTCGTCCAGAATCCGGCGCGCCCGCAAAACGATCATCTCGCCTTCTTCGGTCAACCCCTGAAACCGGTTGGCCCGACGCACAATTGAGACGCCCAGCCGATCTTCAAGATTGCGGATGCGCATCGAAAAGGCCGGCTGCGAAATCCCGCATTCCTCGGCCGCCTTGGCAAAGTGACGATGCCGCGCCAGGGCGCTGAGCAATTGCAGGTCGCGGATTTCGATCATCTAAATCTGTCTCAAGGTGCAGGCCTCACTTAACCTTGGTGATACTTACAAGATGAGACAGCGCGACGCACGCCGAAATACATCGACAACTCACTGGCGGTGACGATGAGCCAAGGACATTCTCTTATCAAATCTCCCTGAATTGCCCCATTGGTGCTGATGCCAGACAAGTGGAGGCAATCGTTGGATTTCTGTCTCTGAGAGATACCCAGAACCCGAGGCCTCAGCCTTGTCTGTACGGCTCACTAAACTCGATTTTGGGTACGCCGCTTGCCTTCCGATACTTCGCAAGCGACCTCATCGAAATCGTCTCTACCCAGACCAGCCGAGTGTTCATCATCTTCGATGACTTCTTTGACCAGTCGCGTTTTGCACAAATTTCTCAGATATCAGTAAATCGAAGCGTAGGCGCACCTTTTCCCAAGTTCCGATCCGTGGCGAGCAGGAGTGTGATGGCCCTTATGGCAGTTCCCTGATCAATCCCGAGAGACAACCGACCGAAAAAGACCGCTAAGGACGTCAAATTATCAGCGTCTAACGATTGCCCCAACGGGTGCAGACCAGAAAAACCGTATGAGACAGGATATGCTGCGATGCCGTCACAGAATGAAACAGTCCTACTGCTGTGGCACATCAGTACCTTCGAATTTTTTATTCTGACTGAGAAAGTGTCTGCTCAGAAAATCAGACGCTTTCCCATCCCTGTGAGAACAAGAGAATATTAGTACTTGGGCGAAAATACCGCCGATTTGGGTCTCAATTGCCTGGCGCATCAACAGTTACACTTTGTGCCCGCTAACTGCACTTCGAATACCCGCAGCTGCGGCAGGTCATACATCCCTCGATCATAACCATGTCATACTGGCCGCAGGACGGGCAGGCTTTGCCGCTTGGGGCGTCCAGGTTCACCACCTGCGCCTGAGGGTCCGATTTCAGACCCATACCCTCGCCCTCAAGAAAGCCAATATGGATCATGTGTTGTTCGATGACACCGCCAATGGCGGCCAGGATGGATGGGATGTATTTTCCCTTGATCCACGCCCCGCCCCGCGGGTCGAACACAGCTTTGAGTTCTTCGACCACAAAGGACACATCGCCACCCCGACGAAACACGGCCGAAATCATCCGGGTCAGGGCCAGTGTCCACGCGTAATGCTCCATATTCTTGGAGTTGATGAACACTTCGAACGGACGCCTGCGCCCACCAATGACAATATCGTTGGGAGAAAGGGTGGGTTAGGCCATCAACTTCCTTATATGAGGCTCCCATTCTGTTTGTCCGAAAAAAAGACGGGAGTCTGCGTATGTGCATTGACTATAGGGCGTTGAGTTGAAACCAAGCTCGATAAGTATCCTCTTGCACGAATTGATGACCTTTTGGATCGTCTCTCTTCTGCAAGGGTAATCTCGAGCTTGGATCTGGCGCAAGGGTACCACCAGATCGCGATTAAACCAGGGAATGAATTTAGAACAGCGTTCATGAGTTGCTATGGGTTGTTTGAG
>JBCCIK010000123.1:0-9219 GCA_039028255.1 Pseudomonadota bacterium
AGATCTCGCGCAGACAAACTCGGATGCGATCCTGACTGGCAAAGTGGATTTCACCGAAGCGTTGGGAGAGGTCACGTTGCTGTATTTCGAAACATCGAAAGGCGCAGAAAACGTGATTGCCAAACTGCCGGGGATTCAACGCAATCTGCGGGGACAAAGCGTATCGGTGACCGCAATTCCGGAAAAAGTGCATCTTTTCTGCGACGGGGTTTCAATGCGCCGCCAAAGCTCGGATCAGGTGGCCGCCTGAGGTTACCCAATTCACGTAACGCGTTTTCATTCAAATTTTTTTGATGTCGTTTCGCAGATCCGGATCGGCGCGCATCTGACATGGTTTTGGCGACTTTGACCCGTGTTTAGCACGCAATTCCGGGGTTGAACCGGCTGAACGGGACATTGCGAACAAGCTTGACACGACGGTTCCCGCAAACTGGACTTATGGAAATCGGAATCTGTCACTTTTTGGAGGCTGGTGCTATACAGAAACTCGCCAACATAAAAATAACCATAAACCAGTCCAATATCGGGAGATTCTAAATGGCTGAGACCAAAAAACTTTCCAGACGTTCCGTGCTGAAAAGCGCGGGCGCAGCGGCCTTGGCTGCACCGTTGTACAGCAAAAGCGCGCTTGCTTCGTCCGGTGAAATCAACATTCTGATGTGGTCGGATTATCTGCCGCCCACCTTCCTGCAGGAATTTGAAACGCTGACCGGCATCAAGGTCAATTATACCGGCATCGGTTCGAACGAAGAAATCATCAACAAGATGAAGGCCACCAAAGGCCAGGGGTTCGACATCGTTTCACCAACCAACAACCGGTCCCTTCAGTGGGAGCCGCTTGAGTTGTTGCAACCGTTCGACATGAACAAGGTTCCGATCGATCTGGTTAACCCGGCCATGGCGGCCATCGGCACCGACGCATGGAACTTTGGCGACAGCGGTGTGCACTGGCTGCCGCATATCTGGGGCACCGAGGGCATCGCATATCGGACCGATCTGTGGCTGCCTGAAGGTGACGCGCCATCATACGGTGATGTGTGGTCCGAAGAAAACGCGGGCAAAACCATGGGCCGGGCGCATTCGATGATGCTGGGCGCAGGCCTGTACATGGAAAGCGCCGGCGAGATGGAGCCGGGTTCGGTCTGGGCCGCTTATGCCGACGAAGACACCATGCGCAAGGTCTGGGGTCAGATCGCTGACTGGTGCATCGACCGCAAGAACCGCATCAAACTGATCTGGAACGATGCGGATACGCAGAAAAACGGTCTGTTGAACGAAGGCGTTGTCGTCGGCCAGACCTGGGATGGCCCGCCGCTGGCGCTGAAATCCGCTGGTGAGCCGGTGCACTATCAGGCGCCGGTTGAAGGTGCCATGGCCTGGGTCGACGGTATCGCGATCCCGACCGGTGCAGCGAATATCGATCAGATTTACGCGTTCATCGACTTTGCCTATCAGGCCAAACCGGCCGGTGTGGCAATCGACAGCCACGGCTACAACTCGCCTGTTCTGGGTGCTGACCAGTATTCCGGCGACACTTACAAGAAGAACTTTGCCGAAGCGTATCCGGGCGATTCGCTGGCAAACCTCAATCCGTGGCCGGCCGAAGCCCCTTGGTACGCCGAAACCCGGACCGAGTTCGTCAACAAGTTCAAAAGCGCTTAATTGTGCAAAAACAGGCCCCTCGCATTCGTGCGGGGGGTTGTCCCTGTGCGCCGGACGGGCGTGACAGGCCCTATCAGGGTGCGGCGACGGTCCGCACCACACGGAGATATCTAAAATGAGTGCAGGGGTCGGGGTAGATCTGGAAAACCTGTGGATCCGATTCGGCGATTTTGTCGCCGTTCGCGATGCCAATGTGAACATCAGCGGAGGCGACTTCTTTTCGTTTCTGGGCCCCTCGGGGTGCGGCAAGACAACGATCCTGCGCGCTGTGTCTGGGTTTCTTGAGCCGAGCGAAGGCAATGTCCTGATCGGTGGAAACAACATGCGG
Organism: Pseudomonadota bacterium; assembly: GCA_039028255.1. GTDB lineage: Bacteria > Pseudomonadota > Alphaproteobacteria > Rhodobacterales > Rhodobacteraceae > Ruegeria. The sequence goes on from JBCCIK010000123.1 coordinate 1,991, forward strand.
GGCATTGGACCGAACAAGCGGCCTACTGCGCTGATCTTTCAGAACCTGGCTTTGTTCCCGCTGATGAAAGTGTGGGAAAACATCACCTTTTCGATGGAAATTCAGGGCGCATCCTCGGCCGCGCGTCGCAAACGCGCGGATGAGCTGCTGGACATGATCGCTTTGCCGGGGCAGGGCGACAAACTGCCCAGCGAGCTGTCGGGCGGTCAGCGTCAGCGGGTTGCAATCGCACGAGCGCTATGCGCCGAACCGGACGTGCTTTTGCTGGACGAGCCGCTTTCCGCCCTGGACCTGAAACTGCGCCAACACATGCGCACCGAATTGCGCGAAATCCAGCAGCGTGTCGGTATTACTTTCATCTACATCACCCACGATCAGGGTGAGGCGCTGACAATGTCGGACAACATTGCCGTGATGCGTGCCGGTGTGATCGACCAGATTGCGGACGGCAAAACCATTTACAACGATCCCAACACGGCCTTTGCGGCCTCGTTTGTTGGCGAAAACAACGTCTTTCGCGGCAAGATCAAGCAGGTGATGGGCAACGAAGCCTTGGTGAGCACCAATCGGTCTGGCGAACTGGTCGCCCGGATTTCCGCTGCCAATCAGGGCAAGATGAAGGAAGGTGACGAGGCCATGATGTTCATCCGGCCCGAAGCGTTTGCAATCGCGCCGGACGGGACCAGCGGCGATCATTGTGTATCGGCCCGCGTCACCCATGAAGAATTTGAAGGCAACGTGTTCAACATCTTCACGGAAGGCGAAGGTGGGAAAGAAATCAAAGTATCCCTGCCGAACCTTGGACAGTCTTTCAAGGATCACACCGGTCAGACCATTACGCTGGAATACGAGACCCGCAACGCGGTTCTGGTTCCGGCGGGTGAACTGGCCGCAGAGTAAGGGGAAAGAACATGCCCCGATTTCTGAAAGAGTTTTTTGATCGCAACGGCACCGGCATGGGGCTGACCATCCTCGGTCTGGTTGTGTTCTGGACCATCGGCCTGATCATCCTGCCACAGCTGTCCATGCTGGACTTTTCCTTTCGTCCAAACCTGCCACCCCCGGAAATAGGCGGACCGAAGGATGTTTATACGCTGGAAAACTATAAATACCTGATCTACGGCCCCGAAGGCGGCAGTCAGGATTACAACGCGGTCGATCTGCGCGTGTTCTTTCGCACGCTCGTGGCCGCGATATGTGTCACGATCTTCAACCTGATCATCTGCTATCCGATTGCTTATTACCTGGGCCAATCCAAAGGTAGCCATATCCGCATCTTCGCGATCATGCTGATCATCCCGTATTGGATCAACGAAATCCTGCGTGCCTTCGCGCTGCGGATCATTTTTGGCGAAACCGGCGTTCTGAATACGCTGTTTGTGGGGCTTGGGATCTGGGACACCCCGTTCGACTTTATCCGCAACGACATCGCGCTGTATGCCGGTCTTGGATACGCCTACATCCTGCTGATGATCTTCCCGATCTACAATGTGATCGAAAGTCTGGATCGCAACCAGATCGAGGCCGCACGGGACCTGGGTGCGCCCTGGTGGCGGATTCACTGGCGGGTGGTAATTCCATATGCCAAGCCGGGCATCAGCTCGGGTTGCACCATGGTGTTCATGCTGTCCGCCGGCGCACTGGCCGCACCCCAGATTCTGGGCGGCCCGTCGTCACTTTGGTTCACGCAACTGATCTATCAGCAGTTCAACGATAACAACGACTGGCCGCAGGGCGCTGCTTACGCGATCGTTCTGCTGGTGACCTGTATTCTGTTCGTGCTGGCCGTGATGCGCCTGTTCAAGGTGAACATGGGGGATATCGGGAAATGAACAATTCCTTCCTCCGTATCAGCATCTGGGTCTACCTGGCCCTGTTCTTCCTGTATTTGCTGGGCCCGCTGGTCATTATGTCGGTCACGGCTTTCAACTCGTCCGCATTTCCCAGGATGACACCGTGGGAATGCCTGACCTTTCAGTGGTTCGGAGAGCTGTTTCAGGATCAACGTATCCTGAACGGCATCAAGAATTCACTGATCATCGGGGCAGGAACGGTTGTGTTGTCCGTTGCTATGGGTCTGGCCGGCGCGCTGATGCTGACCCAGATCTGGCCAAAGCTGCGGGCGACCTACTACACGATCATCATCGCGCCGATCCTGATACCGGGTGTTGTTCTGGGTATCTCGACGCTGGTGTTCTGGGACCGGATCAACCGGATGCTGGGGCTGGGGGCCGACAGCGTCCTGTCGAACGGCATATTCCTGACGGTGATCGGCCAATCCACCTTTATCGCCAGCTACTGCATGCTGGTGCTGGTGGCGCGGTTGCAGCGTTACGACGTTGCTTTGACTGAGGCCGCGCTGGACCTTGGGGCATCACATGCGCAGGCATTCCGCAAGATCCTGCTACCATTCATGCGCCCCGCCATTGCTTCGGCGGCTGTGCTGGCCTTTCTTGCGTCCTTTGAAAACTACAACACGACCACATTCACGTTTGGTGAATACCCCACCCTGACCATCGAGTTGGCGCAAAAGGTACGTTACGGCATCACACCATCGATCTCGGCCCTTGCCTTCATCATCGTGGCGTTGACCATTTTCTTTGCCCTGCTGAACGAGGCCAAGCTAAAACGTCAGGACCTGGTCGCTGCCGCACGCAAGCAGGCAACGGTGGAGGAACTGGCAGGCAAGATCAAGCTGCCGAGCTTTTTTGCCGGCAACGCAGCCGCGGTTCTGGTGGTTGTGTTCGCCGTGGCGACCATCACGGTTGTCGGCACGGCGACCGCCTACAACCCCGATCAGTGCATCGCAAATGTTCGCGAACAAAAGCAACTGGAAGCGGAGCAGCGTATTCAGCAGCTGCGCCAGGAACGCGAAGAACGTCGCAAACAGCGCGAGGCGGAAGAGGCCGAACAAGGCGGCGTGCAGCCTGAATCGCGCCCATCGAATAACAGCGGCTTTGGCAATGTTTTTGCGCCCAATTCGCTGGGTGGTGACAATGCAACCGACAGCGACGACGGAGCCTCGGGCACACAGACCCCGCCGTCGAACGATGGCGGTTTCGGAGGGGTCTTTGACCCCAACAGCCTGCAGAACGATCAATAGCAGATCATCGTTCAAACAAGCGCCCGGATCAGTCTACGGCCGATCCGGGCGCTTCCTTTTTGAGGATGACGACATCGCATCCGGGAACCTGAACGCCATTGCAGTCCATGTCCTGAGCGTTGTAATTGATCAGAAAAACGTGATCGCAAGTGTCACGCCGCCGCACACCGTGTGGCATCGGATGCCGGACAAGCCCCGTTTTGTCGGCGGCCATCTCGATCACCCGGTCCCACAGGGTATCATCCGGGAAACCGGCCAGATACCAGATGCCGTCCGATCCTTTCAACGCCGAGGTTCCGTCCGTAAAATCAAGCAAGTTTGTCCCGTCCCCGGACAGGCGGTCGATCCAATGCCGCGCAGCCCCGCCGCCCGTCACCCGCTGTTCGACATCCGGCGGCAGAGTTTCGACCAGATCCACGTGACAATCCAATCCGTCAAGGCCCGGACGACCAGCTGCCGGAATCTGAAAATCGTGGGTGATCGCCCCGGCCCGCGGACCCAGGATCGCCACATCACTTGCCGCTGTAATGACCTGTTCCACTGTGTCATCAATCGTTGCCAGCCCCGGGGCCAGAAGCAGAGCGTAGCTGCCTTCGGCCACGCCTTTGGCCGGAACAAAATCCACCGATAGCCCGGCCCGACGCACAGCGCGATAGGCGGAAAAAACCAGCCGGAAATAATCAAACCCGGCACCTTGCGGTTGCGTGGACCACGCCCAGTCCGAGGCATAATCGAATACAATTGCAACCTGTGCCCGTTCCTGCTGAACCGGGCCAAGCGCTGCAAGATCATCTGCTGTCTGACGTGCTTCGGCCAGACCGGGTGCGGACCTGTTGTCGGGGGTCAGAAGCCCGGCATGCATTTGTTCTTGCCCGAACGGCGCTTGCCGCCACCGAAAATAACTGACCACTTCGGCCCCATGCGCAACAGCTTCCAACGACCACAGGCGGACCATGCCGGGCAGGGGTGCGGGATTGTAGGGCGCCCAGTTCACCGGGCCGGGCTGCTGTTCCATTACCCACCAACGACCGCGCCCTACAGCCCGGTACAAGTCATGGTGAAACGCCTGCATATCCGGATCACCCTGCTGCAGGAAGGCGGTTTTATGCGCGCTGTCATCTTCCAGCCGGTCGGACAGAAAGCCGATGGGATAGCTGTCCCATGTCGCGATATCCAGATCCTCACCGACCTTGAAGTGATCGAAGTCCAGAATGCGACCCATATAATTGTGCAACAGCGGCACGTCGGTCAGACCACGCAGAACATCGGCCTGTGCCTTGTTGAAAGCCACGACCTGATCCGAACTAAAGCGCCGAAACGCCAGCACATGTGCGGGGTTTGGCTCTGTGACAGTCAGATTGGGCAGATCGATCTGATCGAACGCGTCATATTCCATGGACCAGAACACATTGCCCCACGCATCATTCAACGCCTGTATCGTTCCGTACCGATCTGCCAGCCAAAGGCGAAAGGCATCTAGTGCCGGACGGCTGTAGCTGACGGTTGTGTCGTGACACCCGTATTCATTGTCGATCTGCCACGCTGCAACGTAAGGGTTGCGGCCATATTTTTTGCCCATAAGGCGCGCAATGCGGGTGCATTCGTCCACATATCCGCGATGACTGAAACAGTAGTGCCTGCGCGATCCGAATTTGCGCGCGGACCCGTTTGCATCCACGGCCAACATGTCCGGATGTCGGTCCAGCATCCAGCGTGGGGGCGTCGCGGTTGGCGTCCCCAGGATCACCTTCAATCCGGCGCGGCCCAGCGTATCTATCGCACGATCCAGCCAATCAAAGCGCAGATTACCCGGGGTTGGCTCCATCCGGCTCCAGGCAAATTCGCCAATTCGACCCCAGCTCAGACCGGTTTCGATCAGGCGCGCCGCATCGTCTGCCCACATCTGCTGGGGCCAGTGTTCGGGATAATAGCAAACGCCGAGTTCCGGCTTCATAGCAGTACTCTGTATTCCGGGTGACCTTGCCCTGCATGTGCGGCGGCGAAGGTCATGCCATTGGTAGGCCGGTGTGCGATTTCATCCGCGCTCAGCCCTTGTCGGGCCGTTGTGCAGAACAGGGTGGTCAGTTCGTTGCCGCCAAACGCCGGGCATGAGGCGTGAACGCCGTCAATTGCAACAGCATGCAGAAATCTGGCATCTGAACCATAGGCGGCAACGCGACCTGCGCCCCACTGGGCGATCCAGATGTTGCTATTGGCATCTACCACGGCGCCATCCGGGTTCAGACCGTCGTTGCGCAGATCCAGAAAAACACTGCTCTGACCCTCGGGCCATCCGGTTTCGGCATTCAAGCTCCAGCGCATAACCTGCCGCGTAGCGGTATCGCAGAAATATGCACAGGACCGATCGGGCGCAAAGCTTATTGCGTTCGAGATCGTAACATTCGGCACTAGCCGCCGCAGTTCGCCTTGCCAATAGCGATAAATCGCGCCAGCACCGGTTTCAGCCTGCTTGCCCATCGTTCCGATCCAGAACCCGCCCCACGGATCAGCCCGGCCATCATTCGACCGCGTCACCGGATTATCCGCCTCTAGCGCGACAACCATTTCCTTTTGTCCAGATCGCAGATCAAATCGCCAAAGGCCGGATTGCGATGCGATCAATAGTGTATCGCGATCCACCCATCCTGCGGCCGACACATGTTCGTCAAAACTCCAGGCTTTCTGCACCTGTTCTTCCCTTGTCATCAGGCGGTTGTTCAGAATGTCAAACCAGAACAATTGTTGTCGTTCCGGATGCCACAATGGTCCTTCGCCCAGATCACAGGGGCGATCGTCAAAGACAAAACTCATCCGGCGGCCTCATCATAGGCCGTGACAATATGGTGGGCCCGGTCCGCAATGTCAGCCACGCTCATTCCCGGTTTGAACAGCGCCGAGCCGATGCCGAACCCGTCAGAGCCTGCGGCAATCCATTGATCGAAAGTTCCGGGTCCGGCGCCCCCAACGGCATAGACAAGTGTGCCCGGGGGAAGAACCGGCCGCAATGCCGCCAGCCCGGTTGGACCGGCAAGGGCGCCGGGAAACAGTTTCAGCCCCGTTGCCCCGGCATGCAATGCTGAAAAAGCTTCGGTTGGTGTGAAAACACCAGGCCAGCTTTGCATACCCAGCTTTACCGTCTGGGCGATCACTGCGGTATCGCAATTGGGCGATACGATCAGTTTACCGCCCGCATCAGCGACCATTTGAACCTGGTCACAGGTCAGAACAGTACCTGCCCCGATCAGCGCCTGATGCCCAAACGCTTGTGCCAGTATGGTGATGCTGTGCAGCGGGTCCGGGGAATTCAGCGGAACTTCTATCCGGTCAATTCCGGCGGCGATTATTGCCCTGCCAACGGCTTCGGCTTCGGAGGGTTGCAGTCCGCGCAAAATGGCGATGATGGGACGGCTCATGCGGTTTGCCTCGTCAAAGTTCGGGCCAGGGTCAGGCCGGCCAGGGTCGCGTGGGTCACATTGACTGTTTCAGCAAAAGCACCCTGTTGCTGCAACGCATCCGCGTAAATCTGCGCAACGGTGTCAGCCCCGACAATGGCAAGTTGCTGACCCAGCCAATAGGCCCGCGTGGCCGCCAGTTCTGCTCCGATCAGCATACCGGACAATCGCGCCGCGGCGATACCTGCGTCCTGACCTTGCAGCAGATCCGCGGCCCGCAAACTGAACAGGCGCGCAGCCAGTTGTTCAGGTTTGGACAGCGTATCCGCCACGGCCTGGGCAAAAGATGCCTGATCCCATCCGTTTCCGACCGAATGCTGTAGCACCGACCGGGTGCGTAAAAGATCAAAAAGCTCTCCGGTCATAAAGGTGCGAAAGCTGACGACCTCACCCGCGCTGATCTGCACCCATTTGGTATGTGTGCCCGGCAGGCAAAGGACGCCATCCCAGCCTGGTCTGCCTGCCAGAAATCCCGCGATCTGCGTTTCTTCGCCGCGCATGACATCCGGCGGGCCGTCCTGTTTCAACCCCGGCACAACAAATGCGCGTATCCGAGGATCTGTGCCCTGCACCCGGACAGGGATCGCAGGCACCGGCACTGACGGAACGGCGTTATACGGCGCCTCTACCCATCCCTGTCGCGCCCCCACCATGCCGCATGCGATTACATCTAC
>JBCCIK010000124.1:0-9170 GCA_039028255.1 Pseudomonadota bacterium
GCGCCTGTTCCGGGGACCGGGCTGACAACCGGTGCGCGGGTTGCCGCCGACTGGTATTGCCCTGGCGCATCCACGTCAAACATGCAAGAGACCAGGTAATTCGGCCTGTTCGATCCGCTACAGGCGCTCAGCACGAGACACGACAGGGCCAATCCAATCATTTTAACTATGTGATGCAAATTTAAATCTCCGGTTTCATGCCCGAATGTGCGGGTGGTCAATGGACAGGTCCGGAACGTAAATCCCAACAACCCTAAGGGAATCGGTAGAGGCAAACGGCTCCACATACAATCTTAGTTTGTATTGAGATTGGACTTACACCTTCGGGTCGAAAACCGTGCGATCAGAGATAACCCAGCTTGGCGGTTTGCGATCCGGGCAGGTCTGACCGCGAATATCGGGGCTGCGGATCACTCGGCCGCTTCTTGCACCTCGTCCAGTTCGGCAGCCTTTTTTTCGACCTCTTCCACGATGTGGTCGATCATTTGCTCGTTCGACATTTTGTGGCTGGCCTTGCCGGCCAGATACACCATCCCCGCACCTGCACCGCCACCGGTGAAACCGACATCGGTCATCAGCGCCTCGCCCGGACCATTCACCACGCAGCCGATGATCGACAGGGACATCGGCGTTTTGATGTGTTCCAGCCGGTGTTCCAGCGCTTCGACCGTTTTGATCACGTCAAACCCCTGCCGGGCGCAGGACGGGCACGAGATGATATTGACGCCGCGATGGCGCAGCCCAAGCGATTTGAGGATTTCGTAACCGACCTTGACCTCTTCGACCGGGTCGGCGGACAGGCTGACACGGATCGTATCGCCGATTCCCATCCACAACAGATTGCCCAGACCAATTGCCGATTTGATGGTACCTGATACCAGTCCGCCTGCTTCGGTAATCCCAAGATGAATGGGCGCATCGGTCGCGTCTGCAATCCCCTGATAGGCTGCGGCGGACAAAAACACATCGCTGGCCTTCACGCTGATCTTGAATTCGTGGAAATCATTGTCCTGAAGAATGCGCATATGATCCATCGCGCTTTCGACCATCGCCTCGGGACAGGGTTCGGCGTATTTCTCAAGCAGGTGCTTTTCCAGGCTGCCCGCGTTGACCCCAATGCGGATCGAACAATTGTGGTCGCGCGCGGCCTGAATGACCTCTTTCACCCGGTTTTCCTTGCCGATATTGCCGGGATTGATCCGCAGACAAGCTGCCCCGGCTTCCGCGGCGTCGATCCCGCGCCGATAGTGGAAATGAATATCGGCCACAATTGGCACCGGGCTTTCGCGCACAATCTCTTTCAAGGCTTTTGCGGATGCTTCGTCCGGTACAGAGACGCGCACTATGTCAGCTCCGGCCTCTGCCGCCGCCTGTACCTGCGCCACGGTCGCCGCGACATCGGTCGTCAGCGTGTTGGTCATGGTCTGCACCGCAATGGGCGCATCCCCACCGACCGGAACGTTCCCGACCATGATCTGGCGGGACTTTCGGCGGTAGACATCGCGCCATGGGCGTACGTGGTTAAGTGACATGAAGACGGGTCCGCGTCTGCCTGGGTTGCGCCATAAATAGTTCGGCAACCTGAGTATCGCAATGCCTAGATCACTCGGCGGGCGTTTCTGCCGCCTGTGTCTGTAACTCTGCGACCAACTGTTTAAGGGCGCTGTTCTGCTCCGCGTCCAGATCTGCCACCGCATAGGTTTCGGCAACCGCGTCCTTGGACAGGACCACGCCTTTGGCCACGGTTCCGGGCGCGCCCACCGGGCCGTAATGCGCACCGTTCAAGGCAAAAAAGACCGATCCTGACGCGCCAGCGCGCAGCAAGGGCGGTTCTTCGGTCAGGGGCACTTCGAACACGCTGCCCTGTTCAACTGTGCCCAGGGTGCCTTCGAAAATCACGCTGCCATCCGCAGCCGTTACACGCATCCAGGCCGGATCCACAGCTACGATCCTCAGCGTGGTGTCCGTCGGCTCGACCACCTGAGGCAATGCGGGCCGTTCCACCGTGTGCAGTTCGGCAACAAATTCGACCTGCGGCAGCTCGGGCGGGCGGAATGTGCCAACCGTCCGGGGGTCAAGCGTGGAAATCGGGGCATCGCGGGCCACCAGCACCGGAACATCCAGCGCCTGTGGCCGATACAGGCGATCCAGAGCTTCGGTCGTCGCTGCCGCGGTCTCGGTATCCGAGGTTCCGCGCGCCGCGTCCAGCGGATCAAGGTCAGACAGAACAACCGGGGCCTGTTCAACCGGGCTGACCTGCACCTGCTGAATTTTGTTCAGCACCGCCCAGCCGCCATAACCGATACCGCCAATCACCGCCAGCAGGACAAGCGAAGACCCAATGGCGCGCGGCTCGACCTGACTGACAAAAGATTCCTTACCGGGAACAAACGGCGTGTTGGGTGACATGAACGGATCACGTCCCATCGACCCGCGCGAGGGCAGATCGCCTGAAGGTTTGCGTACAACTGATGCTTCGGCGGACATGCCGTGCGCAACTTCAAAACCGCTTTCCTGACAGAAGGCCGCAAAGGTTTCATCCGGGTTCATCCCCAGATACCGGGCATAAGAACGCACATACCCGGCAATAAAGCCGGGTGTGTCAAACGCTTCGGGATCGGCGTTTTCTATGGCAGCGATGTAGTTGGCCTTGATCCGCAGTTCGCGCTGAACATCCAAAAGAGATTTGCCCAGGGTCGCACGTTCACCGCGCATCATGTCCCCAAGCCGCACCTCATAGTCGTCAAAGCCTTTTGGCCTGACATCCATGTCCTCTTCGGAATCGCGCTGTGATCTGCGCCCAATCATCCCTGCTGCCCCATTTTGCCTGCCGCGGTTTTCGCGCTAACGGCGAATCATCCCCATAACGATTCGTCTGTTTCTTTTGTTAGCTTAAGCTTAACACGCGGCAAACAGGTTGCACACTTTAGCGTGAGGTTAACCAGCAAGTTCGGCGCGATTTAGCGCACAATGTGACCAAAGTTCGTCCATCGCCTGCACCAATCGGTTCATTTCCTGCGGCCCGTGCACCGGAGACGGCGTAAACCGCAGGCGCTCGGTCCCGCGCGGAACGGTCGGAAAGTTGATGGGTTGCACATAAATGCCGTAATCCTCAAGCAATCGGTCGCTGAGGATTTTGGTATGGACAGGATTACCAACAACCACGGGCACAATGTGGCTGCCATGATCGATCAGCGGAAGCCCCAGACCCTTGAGACGCAGCTTGAGGATTTTGGCCTGTGTCTGGTGCCGCTCGCGCAGATCGGATGCTATCTTTAGATGCGCGACAGAGGCAGCCGCACCCGCCGCCACCGCAGGCGGCAATGACGTGGTAAAGATGAAGCCCGGCGCATAAGAGCGCACGGCATCGCACATTTTTTCACTCGCTGCGATATAGCCGCCCATGACACCATAAGCTTTGGCCAGGGTGCCGTTGATAATGTCTATGCGATGCGCCAGGCGGTCCCGCTCGGTCACGCCACCGCCACGCGGACCGTACATCCCGACCGCATGCACTTCGTCGATATAGGTCAGCGCGCCAAATTCATCGGCCAGATCGCAAATGGCTTCGATCGGGGCAAAGTCACCGTCCATCGAGTACACGGACTCGAACGCGATCAGCTTGGGGGCTTTGGCTTCGTCAGCTTCCAGCAGTTCACGCAGATGCGCCATGTCGTTGTGGCGGAAAATGCGTTTTGAACCACCATTGCGGCGCACACCTTCGATCATCGAAGCGTGGTTCAGCTCATCCGAATAAATGATCAGCCCGGGGAACAGCTTGGGCAGTGTGCTCAGCGTTGCGTCGTTGGCAATATACGCGCTGGTAAACAACAGCGCGGCCTCTTTGCCATGCAGATCGGCCAGCTCGCGTTCCAGGCGTTTGTGAAAAACCGTTGTGCCAGAGATATTGCGTGTTCCGCCGGACCCTGCCCCCGCTGCATCAATCGCCTCGTGCATCGCGTTCAGAACAACAGGATTCTGCCCCATGCCCAGATAATCGTTGCCGCACCACACCGTGATGTTTTGCTGAGACCCGTCCGGACGTGTCCAAACGGCATGCGGGAAATGTCCGTTGCGGCGTTCGATATCAATAAAGGTCCGGTAGCGTCCTTCATCGTGCAGCGTGGCAATCGCCGTATCTAGCTGAGCAGTATAGTCCAACGGACCCTCCTTGGCTGCCCGACACGCCGCATCGCGTCTCAGGCGCTTATTCTACCACTATCACAGCTTGCGCTGCTTTGGTGGTTTTGCGTTCCCCTGCCCAACCTGCCTATAGCCGAACCGGTGAACCCAACCTTGATGTGCATCAAATAAAGCTTTGATCGTACGTCCACAAGTCAAGTTACGTCCATCAGACGTGGGGAAACGACGCAGGTGCGCGGCTGCCGCACGCGGATGTGTGTCGATATCCCGATTCCGCCTTACAGCCACTGGACCACGCCGCCAACATTGATAGGTTGCACCAAATATCAATACGCAGGAGCCCCCATGTCGCTGGACACCGTACTGAACAGGATCGATGACGATCTGCAAATGTCGCTTGAGCGCTTGATGACGTTTCTGCGCATCCCGTCCATATCAACTGATCCGGCCTATGACGAACAGGTCGATCAGGCGGCGGACTGGCTGGTGAATGACCTTCAATCCATTGGCATCGCAGCAGTAAAACGCACAACGCCCGGACATCCCATGGTCGTCGGACATGTCGGTGATGACGGCGACCACCCGCATGTGCTGTTTTACGGTCATTACGACGTTCAGCCGGTCGACCCGCTGGATCTGTGGACGCGCGAGCCCTTTGACCCGGCCATCGAGGACAGCGAAAATGGACCCGTCATTCGTGGACGCGGCGCATCCGATGACAAAGGGCAGCTGATGACCTTTGTCGAAGCCTGCCGCGCCTGGAAGGCCGTGCACGGCAGCCTGCCCTGCCGGATCACATTCTTTTTTGAAGGCGAAGAGGAATCGGGATCGCCATCGCTGGTTCCGTTCCTGAAAGAAAACGCGTCGGAACTGAAGGCGGATTTGGCGCTGGTCTGTGACACATCAATGGTGTCGCGCGGCGTGCCATCCATCGCCGCTCAGCTGCGCGGAATGCTGAAAGATGAATTCACGATCACCGGCCCCCGAATCGACCTGCATTCCGGGCATTACGGTGGGCCGGGCCTGAACCCGCTGCGCGAGATTTCAAAGCTCATTGCATCATTTTATGATGAAGACACGGGCCGGGTGGCAGTCGACGGATTTTACGAAGGCGTTCACGAGGTGCCTGCGGACCAACTGCGCCAATGGCAAACCTGCGGCTTCGACGAGGCAGAGTATCTGAACTCGGTCGGATATACGCAATCGCATGGCGAGAAAGCCTATTCTACGCTTGAACAGCAATGGGCGCGACCAACGCTCGAGGTGAACGGCGTTTGGGGCGGTTATAACGGTGCGGGGTCGAAAACCGTGATCCCGTCCGAAGCGCATTGCAAAATCACCTGCCGTCTGGTCGGCGATATGAACCCGGACACGCTGCGCGACAAAATCCGCAAACATGTCCAAGACCGGCTGGCCCCGGATGCCAGTATTGTCTGGGATAGTGATCTGGACGGTTCGCCCGCGTCGGTGATGAATATCAATCGCCCGGAATTTGCGGCTGCGCGCGCCGCGTTGTCAGACGAATGGAATCGCGAGGCCGTCTTCACCGGCATGGGCGGGTCTATCCCCGTCGTGGGATACTTCGACACCGTTCTGGGCCTCGATTCAATGCTCGTCGGATTTGCAAATGATGACGATGCCATTCACTCGCCCAACGAAAAATACGATGTCAAAAGCTTCCATAAAGGCATCCGGTCCTGGGCGCGCATACTGGATGCGTTGAGCCGCTGATGCCGATTTTATGCGAGGCTCTGCCTCGCGCTCCGGGATATTTGAAGCCAGATGAATAGAGGATCCAGCTTCATCTGGCCAAAAATATCCCGGGGGAGTCGCGCGCAGCGCGGCGGGGGCAGAGCCCCCGTCCGGCTTACATGTGGATCACGCGCCCATATGCGTCCAGCACGCTTTCATGCATCATTTCCGACAAAGTCGGATGCGGGAAGACCGTGTTCATCAGATCTTCTTCCGTGGTCTCAAGCTGACGGCCCACAACATACCCCTGGATAAGCTCGGTCACCTCGGCACCGATCATATGTGCGCCCAGAAGCTCGCCGGTCTTTGCATCGAATATGGTTTTGATCAGCCCTTCAGGCTCACCCAGGGCAATCGCCTTGCCATTGCCGATAAAGGGGAAGCGCCCGACCTTGATATCATAGCCAAGCTCTTTTGCCTTGGCCTGGGTGTAACCGACCGATGCAACCTGTGGTTGGCAATAGGTGCAGCCCGCGATGCTTTCCGGTTTGACCGGATGCGCATGCTGGCCAGCGATCAGGTCGGCCACCATCACGCCTTCGTGGCTGGCCTTGTGCGCCAGCCAAGGAGCGCCTGCAATGTCGCCGATGGCGTACAAACCCTCGACCCCGGTGCGGCAATACGCATCGGTCACCACATGTGTACGGTCAATTTTGACCCCCAGCGCTTCCAGGCCCAAGTTTTCCACGTTTCCAACGATGCCAACGGCTGAGATCACGGTGTCGAACTCGTGTTTCTCGACTTTACCTTTTACCTCGATATGTGCAGTTACTTTGCCCTTGCCCCGATCCAGCTGCTTCACCATCGCCTTTTCCATGATGGTCATGCCCTGTTTGGTAAAGGCTTTTTTGGCAAACGCGCTGATTTCGGCGTCTTCCACCGGCAGCACACGGTCCATAACTTCAACAACGGTCGTATCCGCGCCTAATGTATTGTAAAAACTGGCAAATTCAATGCCAATGGCACCCGAGCCGATCACCAGCAGTTTCTTGGGCATACGTGGCGGCATAAGGGCGTGCTTGTATGTCCAGACCAGATCGCCGTCAGCTTCAAGCCCCGGCAATTCGCGCGCCCGCGCGCCGGTTGCCAATATGATGTTGCCTGCCGTCAGCTCTTCACTGCCGGTATCGGTTTTGACGCTGACCTTGCCTTTTGCGGTCAGCGTCGCGTCGCCCATAATCACAGTGACCTTGTTCTTTTTCAGCAAATGACCCACGCCGCTGGTCAGTTGCTTTGCGACCCCGCGCGAGCGCTTGACAACAGCATCAAGATCATATCCGAACTTGTCCGCGCTCAGCCCGAAATCCTTGGCACGTTCCATCAGATGGAACACTTCGGACGATCGCAGCATCGCCTTGGTCGGAATGCAGCCCCAGTTGAGGCAGATACCGCCCAGATGTTCGCGTTCGACGACGGCGGTTTTCAGGCCCAGCTGGGCGGCCCTGATTGCAGCAACATAGCCTCCCGGACCAGCGCCGATTACGATCAGATCAAAAGATTGTGCAGCCATGTGTCCCTCTCGGCGCAGGTCGATACAAAATTTAGTTTACCATTAAACTAATTTTCACAACGCATCAATACACTGCCCCCGCGACAAAAGCGACGCAGGGTCAGCATCCTCGCACCATGCGGATTTCAGCCTATACCCGAGGCGGGTCAAAGGCTAGAACAGAAAGGCCCGCAACACTCGGGTGGTTTTATTCTCATGTCATTCGAAAGGCTTATCATGGCCAAAACACTTAAGGATCTGTTGCTTGCCCTGCTGAACGCCACGCTGCTGCTGGTGGCCCTTTGCCTGTTTTTGGCGTGGCAACTGATCACCGCCGTGCAAGACGTTACATCCGGATTTTCAGAGAACCTGCAACGGGTTGCGCCATTGCGAGAGGACGCGCAGGCTGTTCAGGGTCAGCTTGCCGAATTGCGCACTGAGCTTGCCGCAGCCAAGGCAGGCGCAAATGTTGTAGACGACGCGACCGCGCAGCGGCTCAATTCAGCGCTGGATCGGCTGGAAGATTTGGAAAACAATCTGCAATCCGCTCAGTCCAGGCTGACTGATCTTGCGGCATCGCCCGATGTGTTGATCGATCAGACCCTCACCACTGCGGCCGACGTGGTTGCCGACCGCATCATCGCTATCCGTGGCTGTGTGCCGGAAACCTAACTGGCCGATTGCAGTTCCCGCACGGTCGAACCGTATCCGCCCATGTCGACATACGCGGCTTCGTGTTCGGTTGTGGGACGTTCCAACGCCGCGTTGCGGTACGGGAACCGGCCAAATTTTCGGATGACCTCACGGTGCGCTCTGGCGTGCAAAAGATTGCTTTGATCTTCGCTGCTGAGGTTCTGGCACATCAGGCGCACACAGCGTTCCTGATCGCACAGGTTTTCCGAATGCATCATCGGCAGGTAAAAAAACTGCCGGGCCGGTTCGTCGATCTTTAGATCCCAGCCCTTGTCGACCGCGCATTTCGCGGCTGTCAGGGCCGCGCGGTCCGATGCAAATGCTTTGGCCTGACCGCGAAACATGTTGCGTGGAAACTGATCCATCAGGATGATGTAGGCCAGTGCGCCGCTTGGATAGGTCAGCCAGAGCGAAAATCGACCCTCGCTTGCGGCTTGCCATGTCGCCAGAAAGCGATCACGGATTTCCGCATCCAGCGCGTCATCCAGTATGTACCACCCTTTGGGACCAACTTTATCTAACCAAAAACTCAATACGTCTTCAGGACCAACCATTGCCCTTAACTCCGTTTGTGCCCTCCCCAGGGACGTAAGGTCATTTAAATCCGTTTTACAGACTTGTTACAGTAACATATTGCAACATTTGAGACATAATATCGTGTCTTAAGCAACATCTTGCGTATCCTGCTCGGCTTCTGCCGCTTCGATGGCGACTTCTTGTGCCACTTCCAGCGCCACGGGTGAGGCTGTGGGATACAATGGCGACATAGTGCCGGTTTCGTCCACAGGGATCGCCGCGCGCTGGGTCATGCGGTACATTGCATAAGCTGCCAGGATGAACATCAAAATCGCGATGAAAAGGAAAAAGCCCGGCGGCCCGAAAACCGCATCCCCCATCAGCCACCCCGTGATGAGCGGTCCGGCAATTGCGCCCATTCCGTTGATAAAGACCAGCCCGCCGGACGCGGCGGCCATGTCTTCATGATCCAGAATATCGTTGGCATGCGCGATCAGCAGGGAATACAGCGGATTGGACATACCGCCGATCAAAAAGGCTGACGCCAGCAGAACCGGGAAGGTCACGCCAAACAGCA
>JBCCIK010000125.1:0-8773 GCA_039028255.1 Pseudomonadota bacterium
GCTGAGCGCGGCAAGCATATTGCCGTTGATCAGGCGCGCGCATATGGCCGCGACGACAAAATGCATACCGTAAAATGGCGTGAAAGCAGCAAAGACCCCTGCCCCGACACCGCGCGCAATCCGATCAGGTGAATCGGGCAGGCGGCGAATGCGGTGTTTCACGTAAAGAAACGCCCGGGTCCATCCTCCGCGCGGATAAACGAATTCTGACGCGATCTGAATGGGCGAGCGTCGATCTCGGCGCTTGAAAACCACTCTTGATCACCCCTTCTCAGCCAGCCGCAAATGCGGTTTTGGTCGTATCCCGATAGCGTTCGACCGCGGCAACGTCGCTTTCAGCCTCCAGCATCAGCATCAGCGAATGCAACTGCTCCATGTCGCGCAGCTCGACATTGATCAGCAGGCGGTAAAAATCCGGTTTGCGATCGACAAATTCGAGGTTCGAGATATTGGCCTTTTTCTCACCGATCAATGTGCAAATACGTCCCAGCACCCCGGCGTCATTACCAATCGTGATGTCGAGAGTTGCCCCATAAACAGCCGGATGCGTGCCCGAATGCCAATGCAGATCGACCCAGCGCTCAGGTTCACCTTCAAACTCGGGGAGGCGATCACAGTCAATGGCGTGAACAATCACGCCCTTGCCGCGATAGGTGATGCCCACAATCCGTTCACCGGGCAAAGGCTGACAACATGGCGCACGTTCGAATTTCTGTCCGGGTTCCAGCCCGATCACCGCGCGGCGCAACGGGATCGCATCCCCTTCGTCCTGTGCCAGTTCGGGATAAACCGCGCTGACCACGTCATGGGCCGTAAGTTCAGCGCTGCCAAGGCGCGCCAGCAGTTCATGACGATCCTTCAGCCGCAGGTGTCTGGCTGCCGTGTCCAGCGCCTTGTCGGTGGCCTTGCGCCCGACATGTTCAAACCCCGACCGGGCCAGTTCTTTGCCCAGCTTTATAAACCGTTCGCGATCCACCTCACGCAAAGCGCGGCGGATGGCTGTGCGGGCCTTGCCGGTCACCGCAATTTCAAGCCAGGTGACCTGCGGAGTTTGGCCATCCGCTGTGATCACATCGACCGATTGCCCGTTTTTGATACGAGTCCAAAGCGGAACCCGGATGCCATCGATCTTGGCCCCCACACAGGCATGGCCGATGCGGGTGTGGATGGCATAGGCAAAGTCGATAGGCGTTGCCCCGCGCGGCAGTTTCACCACATCGCCCTTGGGCGTGAAACAGAATACCTGGTCCGAGTACATTTCGAGTTTGACAGCTTCCAGAAAATCCTCGTGATCTTCTTCGTTGTCGAATTGTTCGGTCAGGTTGGATATCCATTTGGCGGGGTCGACCGCAAACGGGTTTTCGGTGCGCACGCCATCGCGGTACGACCAATGCGCCGCAACGCCGGTTTCGGCCACATCATGCATCTGACGCGTGCGGATCTGAACTTCGACCCGCTTGCCATCGCGCCCGGAAACAGTGGTGTGGATCGAGCGGTAGCCGTTCGATTTCGGTTGGCTGATATAATCCTTGAACCGACCGGGCACCGCGCGCCAGCGTTGATGAATGGCGCCCAGGGTCCGATAGCAATCTTCCTCGGTCTGGGTGATGATGCGGAACCCGTAGATGTCGGACAGACGCGAAAAGCCCTGATCCTTTTCCTGCATCTTGCGCCATATCGAATAAGGTTTCTTGGCACGTCCAAAGACCTCTGCTTCGATCTCGGCCTTTTCCAGCTCGTGACGCATGTCACCGGTGATGCGATGGATGACGTCGCCGGTTTCGCGTTGCAATGTGATGAAACGCCGGATGATCGACTGGCGGCCTTCGGGGTTCAGAACCCTGAACGCCAGGTCTTCCAGTTCCTCGCGCATCCACTGCATCCCCATCCGGCCGGCAAGCGGGGCGTAGATATCCATCGTCTCGCGCGCTTTCTGAACCTGCTTTTCAGGGCGCATCGCCTTGATGGTGCGCATGTTGTGCAGACGGTCGGCCAGTTTGACCAGGATAACCCGCAGGTCCTTGGACATCGCCATGAACAATTTGCGGAAATTTTCCGCCTGCTTGGTTTCGCGACTGGAAAGCTGCAGGTTGGTCAGCTTGGTCACACCATCGACCAGCTTTGCAACTTCGTCGCCAAACAGCTCCGCGACTTTGCCATAGCTTGCCTTGGTGTCTTCGATCGTATCGTGCAGCAAGGCCGTTATAATCGTGGCGTCATCCAGACGCTGTTCGGTCAGGATGGCGGCAACGGCGACAGGATGGGTGAAATAGGGTTCGCCGGAATGGCGAAACTGGCCGTTGTGCATCTGCTTGCCAAATTCATAGGCGCGGGTGATGCGATCAGCGTTTGTCTTCGGGTTGTAGTTGCGGACCAGTGCAATCAGGTCATCTGCAGAAATCATCCGGTCCGCACCTTGCGCTGCTGGGGTTACCCCTGGCCTTGCGCCTCCATCAGAGCGCGCAGAAGTTTTTCTTCGGACATGTCGTCATCGGCAGGTTTGTCCGATTCAGCACCCATCAGCAGAGCCATCTGATCCTCTTCCGGCTCGTCCACCTCGATCTGGGTCTGATTTGCCTCGATCAGGCGTTCGCGCAACTCATCAGCGCTTTGGGTTTCGTCCGCGATCTCGCGCAATGAAACAACCGGGTTCTTGTCATTGTCGCGATCAACGGTAATCGCCGCGCCGGCGGAAATCTCGCGCGCCCGGTGGGCCGCCAGCATCACCAGTTCGAACCGGTTCGGAACCTTGTCTACGCAGTCTTCAACCGTTACGCGGGCCATAGGGCGCTCTCCGTTACTGAATCCATGTCAGGAAGACGCTTATCTAAGGCCGATTTCGCCCGAAGACAAGCAGGAAATGCTGCAAATGCGCACGTCATAAAGGCACGACCGAGGCAACCTCTTCTGCTGCAAGCCGAGCAATCATCTGGGTGACCGTCAGGTCAAGAACCGGATGGCGCCAGTCCGGCGCGACATCTGCCATCGGAACCAGAACAAACGCACGATCCTGCAAGCGAGGATGAGGCAGGATCAACTGTTCCGGTGCGCGTTCGCGCTGCGCCTTTTGCGGCAACCCGCGCCAGTGATCGAAAACATGGCGATCGGGTCTGACGAAATCTCCGTAGCAGATCAGATCGAGATCCAGTGTCCGCATCCCCCAGCGCTGTTCGCGTTCCCGCCCAAAGGCGCTTTCGATATCGTGAAGCGTTGCCAAAAGATCGGCCGGAGATTTTGAGGTCTCGACCGATACGGCGGCATTCACATAATCCGGTCCCGCACCAATCGGAAAACAGGGTGTGGCAAAAAACCGGCTTGTTGTCCGAATCATCACTCCGTGGCGCTCAAAACTGCCAAGTGCCTTTTGAAGTGTCACTTTGGGTTCATTTCCTCTCAGGTTGAGATTCGCGCCCAGTGCAAGAACAGTATTTGGCAAGGATTCGCTCATATGTCTCCCTATATTCGGCGCATTGCATACTTGCGATGCACAATAAAAGTTTTAATTATAGGCACACCGGGACGCCTCACTTTTGTTCTCACTCACGTACTCGGGGCGAGCTGGATTATACCGGAAGGAACTATTTATGTTTTATAAGGACGAACGGCTAGCGCTGTTCATCGATGGCTCGAATCTATATGCAGCGGCCAAAGCACTAGGTTTCGACATAGACTACAAACTTCTTCGGCAGGAATTTATGCGTCGGGGAAAATTGTTGCGGGCTTTTTATTATACAGCGCTATTGGAAAACGACGAATATTCACCCATCCGCCCTTTGGTGGACTGGTTGCATTACAACGGTTTTACCATGGTCACAAAGCCAGCCAAGGAATACACCGACAGCATGGGGCGTCGGAAAGTCAAAGGAAACATGGATATCGAGCTGACTGTCGATGCCATGGAACTGGCACCGCGTGTTGACCATATTGTACTGTTTTCGGGCGATGGGGATTTCCGCCCGCTGATTGCCAGCCTTCAACGTCAGGGCGTGCGTGTTTCGGTTGTTTCGACCATTCGCAGCCAGCCGCCGATGATCTCGGATGAACTGCGCCGTCAGGCCGACAATTTTATCGAGCTAGAAGATCTTCGCGACGTGATCGGACGTCCACCGCGTGAAATGCCGGCAGAACCTCGCAGTGTTGCGGCGGCCGCTGGCGGGCACTAGCGCCCGGCTCAGTATGCACCGGAAAAAATGAGCGCGGTCAGGATTTACCCCCCTGACCGCGCAACTTTAACTAAGGACAGGTGCTGAAACACGTATGGGCTAGCATCGATTCATGTCAGGTAAATGACGCGGTCCTGTCTGGACCAAGGCCATGAAAAGACTTACTTGTGGCCCAAGGAGACTGTGACATGAACAAGCCGCCCCTGATCCTGTATCTGGCTGCCCCGCGGGGGTTTTGCGCCGGAGTGGACCGCGCGATCAAGATTGTCGAAATGGCGTTGCAGAAGTGGGGCGCGCCCGTATATGTGCGCCATGAAATCGTTCACAATAAATTCGTTGTGGACAATCTGCGCGATCAGGGTGCCGTGTTCGTCGAAGAGTTGGATGAATGCCCCGACGACCGCCCTGTTATATTTTCCGCCCACGGGGTGCCAAAATCTGTTCCTGAAAATGCTGTCCAGCGTGACATGATTTATGTCGACGCCACTTGCCCGCTTGTGTCCAAAGTGCACGTCGAGGCGCAACGCCATGCGGACAAAGGTTTGCAGATGGTCATGATTGGCCACAAGGGCCATCCGGAAACCGTTGGGACAATGGGGCAATTGCCTGACGGTGAGGTGTTGCTTGTCGAAACGGTCGAGGATGTCGCACACGTGCAGGTCCGTGATCCAGACAAACTGGCGTTTGTCACCCAGACCACGCTGTCGGTCGACGACACCAAGGACATCATCACAGCGCTTGAAGCCCGGTTTCCTTCTATTGTCGGCCCTCATAAAGAAGACATCTGTTACGCCACCACGAACAGGCAAGAGGCTGTCAAAGCCGTTGCTCCGAAATCGGACGCTCTGCTGGTGGTTGGTGCGCCGAACTCATCCAACTCGCGACGTCTGGTCGAAGTGGCGGCACGGGCGGGATGCGATTATGCCCAACTGGTGCAACGCGCGTCGGATATCGACTGGCGCGCGTTGAAAGGCATCCGCAGCATCGCCATCACGGCTGGTGCTTCGGCCCCGGAAGTTCTGGTGAACGAGGTGATCGAGTCTTTCCGCGATCATTTCGACGTGACCGTGGAACTGGTTGAGACAGCGGTAGAGAACGTGGAATTCAAAGTGCCCCGCGTGCTGAGGCAACCAGCGTGAACACAGTGCCCAAGGCACCCTTGTATCTGGGACTGGCAGGTTTGATCCCGTTTGTGTGGGGCGCGCTGACATACCTGAATGGCGATTTGCAGGACTGGGGTACACGCTCGCTTGGGTCGCGCTTTGTCGGGCCGTATATCCAGCTTTTTTACGGGTCAGTGATCCTGAGTTTCATGTCCGGGGTACTGTGGGGATTTGCCACCAAAACCTCCGGAGCCAGGGCAACAACGTGCTACACCCTGTCGGTTCTGCCGGCGCTGTGGGCGTTTTTCATGACCGGAGGCGGGCCGATTAGCGCCGGTGTGAACCTGATCACCGGATTTGCCGGCCTATTGTTGCTGGATTTGTTGTTCTGGTATTGGGGTCTGGCGCCCAGATGGTGGATGACTCTGCGAATTCTGCTGACGGCGATCGTCATCCTGTGCCTGGCTGTGGGAGTATATCTATGAGCGACCGCGACACCATATCGATATATGACGAACAAGCCCAACGTTATGCCGAGTTGACAGATGAGTCCAACAAGGCCGACCGGGGCATGACGGATTTCATCTCAGCCGTTCCAAATGGCGGCCGGGTTTTGGATTTGGGTTGTGGCCCGGGTGCTTCGGCGGTGATCATGGCGCAGGCAGGGTTAGTGGTCGACGCCACCGATGCCTCGGCGGAAATGGTCAGAATGGCAGCGGCACATCCTGATGTGCAGGCACGCCAGGCCGAATTCGACGATCTGGATGCGGTTAGGATCTATGACGGTATCTGGGCCAATTTCAGCCTTCTTCACGCAAAGCGATCCGAATTTCCCGCGCACTTGCGGGCAATCAACACCGCACTGAAACCGGGCGGTGTTCTCTACATCGCGATGAAGCTTGGTCAGGGGGAAGGACCGGACCGGCTGGGTCGGTTCTATTGTTATTACGACGCGCCCGAGCTGGAAGGCTGCCTGCGGCATGCCGGCTTTACTGTTACCGGACGCTGGACGGGATCAGGAACCGGGCTGGACGGATCGGAATCGGAATGGATCAGGCTGGCGGCCCATGCCTGAACTTTTTGCATATACGGATGGGGCCTGTTCAGGAAACCCCGGTCCCGGTGGGTGGGGAGTGCTGCTGCGTGCCATCGACAACGGCGTTGTGCTCAAAGAGCGTGAATTGAATGGTGGCGAGGCCCAGACAACAAACAATCGCATGGAACTCATGGCCGCAATCAGCGCGCTGGAGACATTGGACCGGCCTTCAGCGATCACAATTGTGACCGATAGCGCCTATGTGAAAAACGGTGTGACCGGTTGGGTTTTCGGGTGGAAACGCAATGGCTGGAAGACATCGAACAAAAAGCCGGTCAAAAATGTCGACCTGTGGCAGCGATTGGATGCGGCGCAAGCACGTCACGATGTCAGTTGGGAATGGGTCAAGGGCCACGCCGGGCATCCCGAAAACGAGCGTGCGGACGAACTGGCCCGGACAGGCATGGCACCGTTCAAACCCAAGAAGGAACAAGCGTGAGCGGACTGGCCCTGCTGGACTACGCCTCGGTGCTGATATTTGCCTTGACCGGCGCCCTGGTTGCCAGCCGCGCCCAACTGGACTTGATCGGTTTTGCGTTTATCGCCTGTCTCACGGCTGTTGGAGGCGGCACGATAAGAGATTTGCTGCTGGACCGGCACCCGGTGTTCTGGATAGGCCAGCCACATTACATTCTAATTGCCGTTGCCGCAGCCGTTGTGGTCTTTTTCACGGCCCATCGGATGGAAAGCAGGTATAACTGGCTGATTTGGCTTGATAGTTTTGCCCTGTCCATAGCGGCTGCCGCAGGCACGGGCGCCGCCCTGTCCATGGGTCAATCAGGTGTGATCGTGGTGCTGATGGGTGTCATCACCGGTTGTCTTGGCGGATTGATGCGCGATGTCGTCTGCAATGAGGTGCCGCTGGTATTGAAGCAGGGCGAACTGTACGTCTCATGCGCATTTGCCGGGGCTCTGACGGCGGTGCTGGCAGCACGATTGGGGGCAGAGACCCTGCCCGCGCTGGGGCTGTGCGCACTGGTCTGCTGGGCGCTTCGGGCCGGATCGTTGTTGTTCAGCTGGCAACTGCCAGTCTACAAAAGCCGTCCGCCACGGCGCTGAACCGACGCGCCTGTCTATGGAGAATCGACTTGGTATGCCACGATGCCCGGGACGGGTATGGCGCGACCAGGGAGACACCCATGGACATGGAGAAGATTTTGAACGAATTCGATGACGCCTATAATCGGGCCTTCAACGCCGGCGACGCCAAGGCGTGCGCTGCGTTTTTCACCGAAGACGTCATGCTGCTGCCACCAGGAGAACCGATGACCCGCGGACGGGCCGCGTTCGAAACAGGAAACCTCCGACCAGAGCGCCGACAATACCGATCAGCATGGTGGTGGGAATATCCGCCTGCACCCGCATCAGGCGCGTGGCGAGGAACCCGGCAGCGGCTCCGATCACAATCAGGGCGACAACGGGCATATCATTTCCTCCAATGGGTTGGCACGATGATCAGCGCGCCAATTGAGGACAGAACCGCATCCAGCCCCGGCGGACCAAAGCTGATGCCAAACATAATGCGGACGAAATAGAACAGGAAGGCCCCGCCAACGCAGATTATGATCGATTGCAGATAGCCGTTATGGGTAAAGCCCGTCTTTTCAGATAGGTAGCCGACGATCCCGGCGATCACGACAGTGCCCATCAGGACCATGAACATCTGGGTTTGCTCCTAAGTCAGGCGGGTGCCGGTTGGAATGGGCCAACCCCGCAGAAACACATCCCTATCCTGCGCGCCTTTGCCCGCCCTTTGCAAGCGCAGCAGTTCAACCGCGCCCTGCCCGCAGGCCACATGCAATTCGTTGGTCAAAACCTCGCCCACTGTCCCTTGTCCCTCTACGACGCGCGAGGCCAGCAGCTTCAGGCGTTCGCCGTCCATTTCGGTCCACGCACCGGGAAAGGGCGACAAGCCGCGGATCTGGTTGTTGATCTCAGCGGCTGGGCGCGCCCAGTTGATACGCGCTTCGGACTTGTCGATCTTGGTGGCATAGGTGACGCCATAATCGGGCTGAGGTTCGGGTGTCAGTTCCGGTAGATTGGCAAGCGCATCTATGATCAGTCCAGCCCCCATGGTCGAAAGCCGGTCATGCAGTTGAGCGGTGGTCTCGTCCGCATTGATCGGGGTGGCCTGACGCAGCAAGACCGGGCCGGTGTCCAGCCCGGCCTCCATCTGCATTATGCAAATGCCGGTTTCAGCGTCGCCTGACATGATGGCGCGGTGGATCGGTGCAGCCCCGCGCCAGCGCGGCAACAGGCTGGCGTGGATGTTCAGACAACCCTGCCCCGGCGCATCCAGAATAGCCTGTGGCAACAGCAAACCATACGCTACAACCACAGCCACATCTGCGTTCAATGCGGCAAATGCCGCGTGTTCCTGGGTTGATTTCAGCGAGACCGGATGGCGTACC
>JBCCIK010000126.1:0-8316 GCA_039028255.1 Pseudomonadota bacterium
AGATTCCTGATCTCGTAGCTCTGGAACGGACGGGGACAGGCAAGGGCGCCGCTCGTCAGACACGCCGCGACGGCATGGTTCCGGGCATTGTGTTTGGTGGCGACAAAGACCCGCTGCCAATTCAGATTCCGTTCAACGAGCTGTTCAAGCGCCTGAAAGCAGGCCGGTTCAAATCGACGTTGTGGAACCTGAAAGTTGACGGCCACGAAGACGTGCGTGTCATCTGCCGCGATGTTCAGCGTGACGTTGTCAAGGACCTGCCCACCCATCTGGACCTGATGCGCCTGCGCCGGACAACCAAGATTGCGCTGTTCATTCCGGTTGAGTTCAACAACGAAGAAGAAGCGCCTGGCATCAAAAAGGGCGGCGTTCTGACCGTTGTTCGCCCGGAAGTCGAACTGATGTGTACGGCTGGCGACATTCCTGAGAAGATCACCGTTGATCTGACAGGCATGGAAATCAACGACGTTGTGACCATCTCGTCGGTTAACCTGCCCGCAGGTACCAAGCCGACTATTGACCGTGACTTCGTGATCGCCAACGTTTCGGCTCCGACCGGTCTGTCGACCAGTGACGATGAAGAAGGCGAAGAAGTGGCCGCGGACGAAGTTGAAGTCGTTGGCCAGGAAGAGGCCGAAGAATAAATTCGAAAGCGAACGTTCGTATGAACAGACGGGGCCCGAAACAGGGCCCCGTTTTTATTTGGTGCCAGACTGGAAAACGGATGCCGTTTCGTGCCATCACCCCTTTGTGCCGAAGGCATACAGAACAAGGATCAGAGCATGAAGCTGTTTGTCGGATTGGGGAACCCGGGATCGAAATACGCCCGCAACCGGCACAATATCGGGTTCATGGCCCTGGATCGGATTGCCGATGAGCATGGCTTTGGTCCGTGGAAATCCAAGTTTCAGGCGCAGATCGCAGAAGGACGTCTGGGGCAGGAAAAAGTTCTGCTGATCAAACCGCAGACCTTCATGAACCGCTCGGGTCAGGCCGTAGGCGAGGCGATGCGCTTCTACAAGCTCGACCCTAACGACGTGACCGTGTTTCACGACGAACTGGACCTTGCCCCCGGCAAAGTGCGTGTCAAGGCCGGTGGGGGCCATGCGGGGCACAATGGGCTCAGGTCGATCCATGACCATATCAGCCCGTCTTATGATCGGGTGCGGCTGGGCATTGGTCATCCCGGACGGAAAGAGATGGTCTCGCCATATGTGCTCAGTGATTTTTCAAAGTCGGATCAGGACTGGCTTGACGATGTTCTGCGTGGCGTTTCCGACGGGGCGCAATATCTGACAAAAGACGAAGGCGGCAGGTTCATGAATGCGGTTGCCTTGCGCACAGCACCTGCGCGTTCTTCAAAGTCGCCCGCCGCCCTAAAGCCCGCTGCGCAACCCGCAGCAGATGTCAAACCCGAAGCTGACGAACGCTCGACCATGCAGAAACTTCTGGATAAGTTCAGGTAGGGCTCCTTGACCCTTGCCGTAACGTTCGGATTGCGGATCGCAACATCCTGAATTCAAATGCCGGACAAGCAGGGAGGTATGGGATGAGAACAATTCTGAAATGGCTGCTGCGGATCGTGGTCGCGCTGGTTTTGGCAGCCGTGATTGTAGGTCTTTGGAAACGAGAAGAAATTCAGCGGTTGATGGCCGTGAACTCTTTGTTTTCCGAAGCCAAGATTGTGCATAATTTTTCTCATATGAACGAAGCTTTCCTGACGGCTGATCTGTCTCGGGGCAACGGCCCAACCTGGGAACTGACATATGGCGACGGGTTTGATCTGCCTGAGGATATGGATAGCTGGATCGAAGACCGGGCTGTGACATCCCTGCTGGTGATGCAAAACGGGCAAATCCGGTTCGAGGAATATTACCTGGGCACAGGGCCAGACGACCGGCGTATTTCATGGTCGATGGCCAAAAGTTATCTTTCGGCCCTGTTCGGCATTCTGATGGCCGAAGGTGCCATCGGGTCGCTTGACGATCCGGTCGTTCAATATGCGCCCGAACTGATCGGCAGTGCTTATGAAAATGCGTCCATCCGCAACGTGTTGAACATGGCAAGCGGCGTGACATTCAACGAAGACTATTTTGATCCAAATTCCGATATCAACCGGATGGGACGCGTGGTCGCTCTGGGCGGAGAGCTGGACGATTTCACCATTGCCCTGAAAGACAGTTTTTCGACACCGGGTGACGTCTGGCAATATGTCTCCATCGATACGCATGTGATTGGAATGGTGATACGCGGTGCGGCCGGTCGCAGTGTGACCGAGCTGATGACCGAGAAGATCGTTCAACCGCTCGGCCTTGAACGTGACGGGTATTACATCACCGATGGGGCCGGGGTCGCCTTTGTTCTGGGTGGGCTGAACTTTACCACCCGGGACTTTGCGCGGTTTGGACAGATGATCCTGCAGGACGGCCGCCATGACGGGCAGCAACTGGTTCCGGCTGACTGGATCAAAGCTTCGACCTGGCCAAGCGCGCCAACCGAAGCGGGCAGAATAGGCTATGGTTTTCAATGGTGGATCCCCGTCGGCGCGCATGAAGGTGAGTTTCTGGCGCGAGGCGTATACGGACAGTACATGTATTTTGATCAACCGCGTGACGTTCTGATCGTCACCACCGGTGCGGATCGAAAATTCCGGGATCCGGGTATCAACGAACTGAACGTCGAAATGTTCCGCAAAATCGCAGAAAGCCTGTAAGGTGGCCCCATGCAAAAGCAAGACAGTGTAAATGTCCTTGGATCCGTTCTGGCCACCTGTTCGCGCAACCCATTGACGGGCTTCTTTCGGGATGGTGCCTGCAATACCTGCCCCGAAGATCAGGGCAGTCATACAGTCTGCGCCGTGATGACCGCCGAATTTCTGGCGTATTCCAAATATGTCGGAAACGATCTGAGCACACCGCGTCCGGAATTCGATTTTCCCGGTCTGAATCCGGGTGACAGCTGGTGCTTGTGCGCAAGCCGTTTCTTGCAGGCACATGACGAAGGATGTGCGCCCAAGGTGTATCTGGAAGCAACCCATCGACGCGCGCTGGAAGTCGTGCCGTTGAACATTCTGGAGCAACATGCGGCAAGCCGGGATTGACGCAGACACCGGTTTATCCTCTAAGTCCATGGTCGGTTCGGCGTGTCCCGAAACCGGCCCGTTTACAAGAAAACATGAGGTACAACATGAGCTTCATTGCAATGAACCGCTTTAAGGTCCGTCTGGGCAGCGAAAGTGATTTCGAGGCCGTCTGGAAAGAGCGTCAGAGCCGCCTGAATGAACTGTCCGGGTTTCAGGAATTTCGTCTGCTCAAAGGACCCGAAGGGGACGGATATCGCCTGTATTCCAGCCACGTGATCTGGAACCGGCGCGAGGATTTTGAGGACTGGACGCGGTCAGAGCAGTTTCGCGATGCCCACAAGAATGCCGGTAACAGTAAGACCCAGTCCGCGCTGATGGGTCCGCCACAGTTTGAAGGATTTGAAACGGTTCTGTACGAAGGCTGAACCGGCGCAATCCGGGCGCTGATTGAGCGCTTGCAAGCAAGGCTGAACAACCATGATCCAGCCGCTGACCTGCCAGCACCACATTCGGGCGCGTCTCATACATCCGGGGCTTTATGCCCCGGAGATACAACGCCTTTAATCCGATTAGTCTACGGCCCGCCCTTCGGTATCGGACATGTCGAAATTCAGGTACTGCGCCACAGTCTGAACATCCTTGTCACCGCGTCCGCACATGTTCATGCAGATAATGTGATCTTCGGGCAAGGTCGGTGCAATTTTCATCACATGCGCCAGTGCGTGACAGGGTTCCAGCGCTGGAATGATGCCTTCGGTGGCACAGCACAGCTGGAATGCATCCAGCGCCTCTTTGTCGGTGATCGAGACATATTTGGCGCGACCGATATCATGCAGCCACGAATGCTCGGGACCAATACCCGGATAGTCCAGACCTGCGGAAATCGAATAGCCTTCCAGAATCTGCCCGTCATCGTCCTGCAACAGATACGTGCGATTGCCATGCAGCACGCCCGGGCGACCTCCCGTCAGCGAGGCGCAATGCTCCATCTTCTCATTTACGCCTTTGCCGCCGGCTTCTACGCCAATGATGTTCACGTCATTGTCGTCAAGGAACGGGTAGAACAGGCCCATTGCGTTCGAACCGCCGCCAATGGCGGCGATGATCGTATCAGGCAGGCAGCCTTCTGCTTTCATCATCTGCTCTTTGGCTTCTTTGCCGATGATCGACTGAAAGTCGCGCACCATTGCCGGGTACGGGTGCGGGCCAGCCACGGTGCCGATGCAATAAAACGTGTCACGCACATTGGTCACCCAGTCACGCAACGCGTCGTTCATTGCGTCTTTCAAAGTGCCTCTGCCGCTTGTCACCGGGATCACTTCGGCCCCCAGCAGGCGCATACGGAACACATTTGGGGCCTGACGCTGGACGTCATGTGCGCCCATGTAGACGATGCATTTCAGACCGAATTTGGCACAAACGGTTGCGGTGGCCACGCCATGTTGTCCTGCGCCCGTCTCGGCAATAATCCGGGTCTTGCCCATGCGCCGCGCCAGAATGATCTGGCCCAGCACGTTGTTGATCTTGTGCGCGCCGGTATGGTTCAGTTCATCGCGTTTAAGGTAGATTTTCGCGCCGCCCAGATGATTGGTCAGGCGCTCGGCATAATACAGCGGTGACGGGCGGCCCACGTAATTGGTCCAAAGATCGTCCATCTCCGCCCAGAAAGTTGGGTCATCCTTGGCTTTGTTATATTCCTCTTCCAGCGACAGGATCAGCGGCATCAGTGTTTCGCTGACAAAGCGTCCGCCGAAAATGCCGAAACGCCCCTGCTCATCAGGGCCGGACATGAAGGAATTGAAAAGATCGTTGGCCATGGGTGTCTCCCGCATCGTACCCGTTGTTCATAGGAGGTAGCGGCAGGATTTGCCATGGCAAAACGTATTTGACCTGACTGGCGAAACGCCTGCGTATCAGGTCATTTGGTCGCGTCGATAAAGGCGCGTATCAGCGCTGCATCCTTCACCCCCGGCGCGCTTTCAACGCCGGACGCGACATCGACCTGACGCGCGCCGGTCATATGTATGGCCTCGGCCACATTGCCCGGATTAAGCCCCCCGGCCAGCATCCAGGGCTTGCGCCAGTATTTGCGCCCGGCCAGCAATCGCCAGTCAAATGCTAGGCCGTTACCCCCCGGCAAAACAGCAGTCTTCGGAGGCTTTGCATCAATCAGCAACTGGTCGGCGACATCGCTATAGATGTCGATCGCGGCCAGGTCCGCGGCATCGGCAACCCCGATGACTTTCATCACCGGCAACCCGTACCGTTCCTTGACCTCTTGCACCCGTTCGACCGTCTCGGCGCCATGCAGTTGCAACACGTCGAACGGAGCGACTTGCGTGATATCGTCGAGCACCTCGTTGGTTGCATTCACAACCAGCGCCACCTTGGCGACACCTGCGGGAACCGGCCCGGCCAGCTCTGCCGCCTGTTCGGGCGAGACATATCGCGGCGACTTGGGAAAGAAGTTAAACCCAAGATAACGCGCGCCCGCATCCACCGCAGCGCCCACGTGATCAGGTGCGGTCAGACCGCAGATTTTGACAGAAACATCGGGCATTGCGCTGGCTCAGCTGGCTTCGTCCAGAATGGCCAGAACCTCGTCCTTGCCTTCATTCTGCTTTTTTTTGAGCTTCTTGACCTCACGCTCAAGTTTGCGAACCGCGGTTTTGTTCGTAGTCGCGTCGCGGCGGTGCTTGTGCTCGCGCATCCATTCCCACAAGAAACCAATGACAAGACCGGCCACAACACCACCCAGTACCACCAGAAACAGCGGCATGGATGTGCTTAAATTGAAACCCAGAAGTTCGGAGAGGGCATCGGGCATCAGTTTAAGTTCAACCGAACTGACATTGGCCAAAGAGATCGAGATCAGGATGATCCCCAAAGCCCCAAGAAAAGCGTAACGGATATAGCGCATCATGAAATCAGGCTTTACCGTTTAATCGGTCCCGCAGCAACTTGCCTGTTTTAAAAAACGGTACACATTTTTCTTCGACCTGAACTGTTTCGCCCGTTCTGGGATTGCGCCCAACACGCGCATCACGCTTTTTGACTGAAAACGCCCCAAAGCCCCGCAGTTCGACCCTGTCACCCCGGGCCATGGCATCTGTTACCTCTTCAAATACAGTATTCACGATCCGCTCGACATCGCGCTGGTACAAATGCGGGTTTTCGTCGGCGATTTTCTGAATCAGTTCTGAACGAATCATGCGTGATACCCTCCCAGGCGGACAGTGTGACAGGTCTACTGTTCTGACAGTATAGGAAAAAACCCGGATCGGGGGAACGGATACTCTGTCGGCAAACGCGGCATTTTACAGCAAACTCGCGTGAATTTTGGCCCGTCGGTCCAATTTCCACACTTCATACGCGAACGACACCAGCAATACGCCGGCTATTGGGAAGATATTGATTCGCAACAAAAACGGCCCCGCACCGTGGTACGAGGCCGCTATTTCGTAGTGGGATGCGCCCCGGACTTAGTCGCCCGACTTCAGCGCGGCCCCCAGGATATCGCCCAGAGATGCGCCCGAGTCGGAAGAACCGTACTGTTCCACGGCCTCTTTCTCTTCGGCGATTTCGCGTGCCTTGATCGACAGGCCCAGACGGCGGGTTTTGCTGTCGACATTGGTGACGCGGACGTCGACTTTGTCACCGACCGAGAAACGCTCGGGGCGTTGTTCGGCACGGTCACGGCTCAGGTCAGAACGGCGGATGAACGACTTCATGCCTTCGTATTCGACCTCGATGCCACCATCTTCGATGGCGGTCACTTCGACAGTGATGACCGAGCCACGCTTCACGCCGCCCACGGCTTCGGCGAACTTGTCACCGCCCAGGGCTTTGATCGACAGCGAGATACGCTCTTTTTCCACGTCAACTTCCGAAACAACGGCCGACACCATGTCGCCTTTGCGGTAGTTCTGGATCGCATCCTCGCCACGCTCGTCCCAGGACAGGTCGGACAGGTGAACCATGCCGTCGATGTCGCCGTCGAGGCCAATGAACAGACCAAATTCGGTGATGTTCTTGACTTCGCCTTCGACTTCGGTGCCCTCGGGATGTGTTTCTGCAAACACTTCCCACGGGTTGCGCTGAGTCTGCTTCAGGCCCAGAGACACGCGACGCTTGGCGCCGTCGATTTCCAGAACCATGACGTCGACTTCCTGACTGGTCGAAACGATCTTGCCGGGGTGGACGTTTTTCTTGGTCCACGACATCTCGGACACGTGCACCAGACCTTCGACACCGGCTTCCAGCTCGACGAACGCGCCGTAATCGGTGATGTTGGTGACGCGACCCTGATGGACCGAGCCCAGCGGGTATTTGGCAGCAACCAGATCCCACGGATCTTCCTGCAGCTGCTTCATGCCCAGGCTGATGCGGTGGGTCTCTTTGTTGATCTTGATGACCTGAACCTTGATGGTTTCGCCGATCGCCAGGATCTCGGACGGGTGGTTCACACGGCGCCATGCCATGTCGGTGACGTGCAGCAGGCCGTCAACGCCGCCCAGGTCAACAAATGCACCGTATTCGGTGATGTTTTTGACAACACCCTCGACGGTCTGACCTTCGGACAGGTTGCCGATAACTTCGGCACGCTGCTCGGCACGCGATTCTTCCAGGATTGCGCGGCGCGACACAACGATGTTGCCACGGCGGCGGTCCATTTTCAGAATCTGGAACGGCTGCTTCAGACCCATCAACGGGCCAGCATCGCGCACGGGGCGAACGTCAACCTGCGAGCCGGGCAGGAACGCAACTGCGCCACCCAGATCGACGGTGAAGCCACCTTTGACGCGACCAAAGATTGCGCCCTCGACGCGCTGGTCGTCGGCATATGCTTTTTCCAGACGATCCCATGCCTCTTCACGGCGGGCCATCTCGCGCGAGATGACGGCTTCGCCACGGGCGTTTTCTGCGGCGCGCAGATATACTTCGACCTCGTCACCAACAGCGATTTCAGGGGCTTCGCCGGGATTTGCGAATTCTTTCAGATCAACGCGGCCTTCCATTTTGTAGCCTACGTCGATGATGGCTTGTCCGGCTTCAACCGCCAGAACCTTGCCTTTGACAACAGACCCCTCTTCGGGTGTGTCCATTTCGAAGCTTTCATTCAGGAGGGCTTCGAATTCCTCCATAGATGTATCAGCCATGTGGCGTTGTTTTCCTCTACATAACGTTTTTGCTGGCCGAGCGGTTGTCTCCGCCGGTCTTGATTCATGGTGCCA
>JBCCIK010000127.1:0-7991 GCA_039028255.1 Pseudomonadota bacterium
CACCAGAATACTCATATCTCTCGCTCCTCGTCCGCCGGGCGGGTCAGATGACCTTGGCTTCGTTTTTCAGCTTGTCGACTAGCGTGGCCACGTCGGGCACGGTAATGCCGCCTTGCCGTTTCGCCGGCTCTACGACCGACAGAACCTCCAGCCTGGGGGTGACCTCGATGCCAACCTCTTCAGGCGTCTTTTCGTCAATTGGCTTGCGCTTAGCCTTCATGATGTTCGGCAACGAGGCATAGCGCGGCTCGTTCAGGCGCAGGTCGACCGTCACGATGGTCGGCATCTTGACGCTGATGGTTTGCAGGCCGCCGTCAACCTCGCGGGTGACCTTGGCGGTGTCACCTTCGATGTCCAGTTCGGACGCAAAGGTGCCCTGGCTCCAGCCCAGCAGGGCCGACAGCATCTGGCCGGTGGCGTTCATGTCATTGTCGATCGCCTGCTTACCCGCCAGCACAATGCCGGGCTGCTCTTCCTCGACCACTTTGGCCAGAATCTTGGCAACGGCAAGGGGTTCGATGTCTGTGTGCACATCATCTGCGGCAATCACCAGTATCGCGCGATCTGCGCCCATTGCCAGCGCTGTACGCAGCGTTTCCTGCGCTTGCTTTACGCCGACTGAAACGGCGACCACTTCGTCCGCCTTGCCCGCCTCTTTGAGGCGGATCGCCTCTTCGACTGCGATCTCGTCGAAGGGGTTCATTGACATTTTGACATTGGCGAGATCGACACCGCTACCGTCCGCTTTGACGCGGACCTTCACATTATAGTCAATCACGCGTTTGACAGGCACGAGTACCTTCATTTTGCGCTTGCTCCTCACAAAAACGGTAAGCCGCGTTGCGACTCCACCAATGCTCTCGGACGCCTCAATAGCGGTTCAAACTAAACGACAACAGGGCAAAATCGTCATGTCCCGCGTCTGGGACGTCGCGTTTCGTTGTTTTTGACGTTACGGCGCAGAATGCAAGCGCCGTGTCGCATTTGGTTCAGCGGTTGGCTCCGGGTACCCACAGCACGTCTGTCCTGCCATTCTCGTTGGCGCATCGGGCGGCTACAAAGAACCAGTCGCTGAGACGGTTCAGGTATTTGACGGCCACGGTGTTGACCGGTTCCATGTTAGTCAGTTCAACGGCCAGCCGCTCTGCCCGGCGTGACACTGTCCGGCACACGTGCAGCTGAGCCGCAAGCCGGGACCCGCCCGGCAGTATGAAGCTGCGCAGCGGTTCCAGGGTGTCGTTCATGGCGTCAATTTCCGTTTCCAGACGGTCAATCTGTGCCGGGACGATACGCAAGGGCGGGTAATCCGCCTCGGCGTCTTTATCCATGTCCGGGCGACAGAAGTCCGCGCCCAGATCGAACAGGTCGTTTTGAATGCGCGCCAGGGCGTCGCTGACATCGGTGTCCGCCTCAGCCCGGGCGACGCCAACAAAGGCGTTCAGCTCATCAACCGTACCGTATGCGGCAACGCGACCGGAGTATTTCGCGACCCGCTCACCGTTTCCCAACGCGGTTTTGCCGTCGTCGCCGGTACGCGTGTATATTTTGTTGAGCACGACCATTTACTGAACTCCCTGCCCGCGCAGTGCGACGTAAAGCACGATCAGCACAACCGCGATAAACTGGAACAAAATGCGCAGGCGCATCATTTTGTTGCTTTTCTTTGCGGCGGTCATCCCACCCTTACCGAAATTGGCGATACCCATGGTAAGCACAGCGACAACCGCCGCCATAGCCAAAAGTAAAACGACCATCAAAGGGTCCATAACAGGTCACCGTCAGTGTTTTGATTCGTTGCACGTGATTTAGCGCCCGGGACGCAAAAAGCGAACGGGTTATTTCGTCTCAGATACCGGACAATATCCGGTCTATGGCCTTGGTCGACAGGATTCGGCGCAGGTATCCGGCGATATATGTGGGCGTTGTCACGTAGTAACGCGATTTTGGGTTCTTTGCCTCGACCGCGTGCGCCAGCTTTTGTGTAACGCTGGATGGCGGCAGTTCGAACCGGTCCGGCCCTGCATCTTCGTACAGGCGCACGAGCAGTTCGTCCTTGTACTTGTCACGCAGCGCAGATTTTTCCCAGTCGATGAAGCGTTCGAACACCGGTATCGCCTTTTCCCGCAGCTTTGAGGTGATCGGGCCGGGTTCGATCAGCACAACCTTGATGCCTGTGTCCCGCAACTCCAGACGCATCGTATCTGTGAGCCCTTCGATGGCGTATTTTGTTGCGACATACGCGCCGCGCCAGGGAAACGCGACCAACCCCAGCACCGACGAGCACTGAACGATACGTCCGTAGCCTTGCGCACGCATGACGGGAATAACCTGACGCGTCAGCTCATGCCAGCCAAACACATTGGTTTCAAAAATATGGCGCAGCGCTTCGACCGGAACATCTTCGACAGCGCCGGGCAACCCGTGGGCGCCATTATTGAACAGGGCGTCAAGCGTCCCGCCAGTCGCGTCCACAACCTGTTGCAGACCCAAAGAAATACTGGCCTCATCTGTATAGTCGATCCTGGGGCTTTCAAACCCTTGTGCCCGCAGCCGGTCGCAATCGCGCGGGTTACGGCAAGATGCGAAAACCCGCCAACCCCGCGCACGCATCCCGTGTGCCGCATCCAGACCAATGCCGGACGAGCACCCGGTAATTAAAATTGATTTCTGCATGATGTTACCGAACCTGAACCTTTGCAAAAGCTATGGCGAGGTTCGCACAGGGCAACAACGTCAAAGTGTCAATCGATTGTTTTTCGCACCAGCGATGCGGAAATCCACCCAACCTGTTGCCCCGGCAACACGCGCAGACGCAACCAGCCGGTGCCGGAGTCGCCAAAGATCTCGACCTTTTGCCCAATCGAGGCTTTACCGATGATCGGATAGATTGTCCCCGGGCCATCGCGCATGTTCACACGGGTACCCGAGATTTCGCGAATGTCCTTTTCCGGCTCGGTCGCAACAGACACCTGAACAGGGTCCGGTTCCACATCGGTCTTGATCTGCTGAAGGGCCGTGACCCCCTGTTCCAGCCAAGCAAGGGTCAAGGTCACGTTTTGATCTTCAAACAGGGACGGATTTGCCTGAAGGCCAGCCGCGACCTTTGACAACAGGAATTTGGTCTCTTCTGCATTCAGTTCAGGCTCGGGCAGTTCAGGCTCGGGCTCGGCCAGAATTTCGATTTCGGCAGTTTGACCCAGGGCCACACGGGTCACCAGTTCTTCAGCTGGCGCAGATGCCGGAACAGGCGGTTTGGCCGGCGCCACCGTCGCAACGCGCTGCGGTTCTGCCGTGCGGATACCGCGCGGTTCAAAATCCGGCCCTCCACTCATGATGTAAAAGGTCCAGCCAAGCGCGGCAAAGGTAACAAGTATAAGGCGCGTCATGGCGCATCCCCCGGTAATCGTACAACAAATAGGCAGCAATTATTCAATTACAGGAATGCTAGCATAGATTGAGCCATGAGTCGAAAATTGGGGGAAAACACTGGCTTGTCTCCCCCTGTTGCAAAAAGCGCGACGCTGGCCAGGCAAAATATGCGCTGTTTGCTTTACCCGAGGCCTGTAGCGTCGTATCACATCATCTATGAACGACACGATCGACGACCCCAATATGGAGGCCCCTGACAACGGGGGCGAAGTGGCCGAGCCCTTGCGCCGCGCAATAGGCGAACGCTATTTGACCTATGCGCTGTCCACCATAATGCACCGCGCGCTGCCGGATGCGCGGGACGGGTTAAAGCCGGTTCACCGGCGAATCCTGTATGCGATGCGCGAATTGCGACTCAGCGCGACCGGAGGTTTCCGCAAATCCGCAAAGATTTCCGGCGACGTAATGGGCAATTACCACCCGCATGGCGACGCTGCGATTTATGATGCAATGGCGCGTCTGGCGCAGGATTTCAACGTGCGCTACCCGCTGGTCGACGGGCAGGGGAATTTCGGCAATATCGACGGCGACAACCCGGCCGCCTCGCGCTACACCGAGGCGCGGATGACCATCGTGGCCGAGGCGCTGCTTGAGGGTCTGAACGAAGACGCAGTTGATTTCCGGGACAATTATGATGGCACGCTGACCGAGCCTGTCGTACTGCCCGCGCAGTTTCCGAACCTGCTGGCAAACGGTGCCAGCGGGATCGCCGTGGGCATGGCTACAAATATCCCGCCGCATAACATTGCCGAGCTGTGCGATGCCTGTCTGCATCTGATCAAGACACCCGACGCGCGCGATGACACGTTGTTGAACTACGTGCCCGGCCCGGACTTTCCGACCGGGGGCCTGATTGTCGAGCCGCCCGAGAGCATCGCCCAAGCGTATCGCACCGGGCGCGGATCATTCCGCCTGCGCTGTAAATACGAAGTCGAAGATCTGGGCCGCGGTCAATGGCAGATCATCGTGACCGAGATCCCTTATCAGGTTCAGAAATCCAAGCTGATCGAAAAGATCGCGGAACTGATCCAAACCAAAAAAATCCCGATCCTCGCCGATGTGCGCGACGAATCTGCTGATGACATTCGTCTGATTCTGGAGCCGCGCTCCAAAAACGTGGACCCCGAAGTCCTGATGGGGATGCTCTATCGCAACTCGGATCTTGAGGTGCGGTTCAGCTTGAACATGAACGTGCTGATTGACGGGGTCACGCCCAAGGTCTGCTCAATGAAGGAAGTGCTGCGCGCCTTCCTTGATCACCGGCAAGAGGTGCTGTTGCGCCGCTCGCGTCACCGCATGGCCAAGATCGACCATCGCCTGGAGGTGTTGGAGGGCTTTATCGTCGCCTTCCTCAACCTTGACCGGGTGATCGACATCATCCGTTATGACGACGATCCAAAGGCCGCGCTGATGCGCGAGGACTGGGGCGTTACCCATGTCCGCGCCACCGATGAGTCGGATTATGTTCCGCCCAAACCGGGTGAGGGCGAGTTGTCCGGGGTTCAGGTCGACGCCATCCTCAATATGCGTTTGCGCAGCCTGCGCCGTCTGGAAGAGATGGAATTGGTTCGCGAACGCGATGAGCTAATGCTGGAACGTGCCAATCTCGAAGATCTGCTGGCTGATCCCGCCCTACAATGGGCCAGGATCGCCGAGCAGTTGAAAGAGACCAAAAAGACCTTTGGCAAAGACTATGAAGGCGGCGCGCGCCGGACCCAGTTCGCCGAGGCCGGACAAGTCGAAGAAGTTCCGCTTGAGGCGATGATCGACAAGGAACCGATCACGGTTGTCTGCTCTCAGATGGGTTGGATTCGCGCCATGACCGGGCATATCGACCTGAAGCGCGAATTGAAATTCAAAGACGGCGACGGTCCGCGGTTCATCTTCCACGCGGAAACAACGGACCGGTTGCTGGTGTTCGCATCGAACGGACGTTTCTACACTGTCAGCGCCGCCAACCTGCCCGGTGGACGGGGGATGGGCGAACCGCTGCGTCTGATGGTCGACCTGCCGAACGAGGCGCAGATCATCGATATCCTGATCCATAAACCGGGGCGCAAGCTGCTGGTCGCCTCGGATGCGGGCAACGGCTTTATGGTGCCAGAGGATGAGGTGCTGGCCCAGACCCGCAACGGCAAACAGGTCCTGAACGTCAAAGGCCCTGATACCGCGATGATCTGCAAGCCGGTCCAAGGCGATCACGTGGCCGTTGTGTCGCAAAACGGCAAGTTTCTGGTGTTCCCGACCGAAGAATTGCCCGAGATGGCCCGCGGCAAAGGTGTCCGTTTGCAGAAATACAACATGGCGCGCGGGCGGCAGGGCACGCTGGAACTGGATGGCGGTCTGTCCGATATCACGACGTTCAATTGGGAGGACGGTCTGAAATGGTCCATGGGGGGCGATAAAACCCGGCACGAGGCAGACCTGTCCCAGTGGTTGGCCAAACGCGCAAGCGTCGGGAAAAAACCACCCTATGGTTTCCCACGTGACTATAAATTCTCATGAACTTGCACAGTTTGATGGTGGAATTTCGCCGATACGGCTTGGCACAGGCCGTTCCAGTGCGCTAGATCAAGAAAAACAGGCCTATCGAGACGAGACATGTTGCGCATTCTGACCCTGATCACCGGACTGGCCCTGATGGGGGCGTGCACTCAGACACAGGTGTATGAAGAACCCGAATCGCTTGGGGAATTCAAACTGCGCGTCAATTTCGCCTTTGCCGACAAGGCCGTTCAAGGGCCAATTTCGCGCGATGCAACACCCCAGGAATGGACGGATGCAATTCGCAATGCCGTCGACATCCGCTTGGGCCGCTATGCCGGGGCGCAGGAATATGACATCGGCATCAGCCTGGAAGGATATATGCTGGCGCCGCCAGGTATCCCGGTGATCTACAATCCCAAAAGCACGGCGATTGTGTTGGTCAATGTCTATGACGTCGACAAACAGGCATTTCTGGCAAAAGGTAAGCAGTTCCAGGTGCTGGAGGATACAACCGGGGAAAGTGCACTTGCCGGATCAGGCAATGCGCGCACCAAAGAAGAGCAGTTGAACGGCCTGGCTTTGAAAGTCGCTGATCGTGTCGAGGAATGGTTGGCGGAAGAGCACAAGGAAGATGGCTGGTTCGACAAACGGCCCGGCACATCCGGGTCCACAGAATCCGAGACGGTCACGCAAAATCCGGCGTAACGCCCGGCTTTTCCCGAATGAGGTGCTTGATTTTCGCCTTTGAACCAAATATTCCGCGCGCGCAGATGTAACCACGGGACCAAGGGTCCCCCAAAGCACAAAAGGGCGCCTGAGGAATGGCAAAGGAAAAGTTTGAGCGTAATAAGCCGCACGTCAACATCGGCACGATTGGGCATGTTGACCACGGCAAGACGACGCTGACCGCAGCGATTACCAAGTATTTTGGTGACTTCAAAGCGTATGACCAGATTGACGGCGCGCCGGAAGAGAAAGCGCGCGGCATCACCATCTCGACGGCCCACGTGGAATACGAGACTGACGCGCGCCACTATGCGCATGTCGACTGCCCCGGCCACGCCGACTACGTCAAGAACATGATCACCGGTGCGGCGCAAATGGACGGCGCGATCCTGGTTGTGAACGCCGCTGACGGCCCGATGCCGCAGACGCGTGAACACATCCTGCTGGGCCGCCAGGTTGGCATCCCGAAGATGGTCGTGTTCCTGAACAAAGTGGATCAGGTTGACGACGAAGAGCTGCTGGAACTGGTTGAGATGGAAGTGCGCGAGCTGCTGTCCAGCTACGAATACCCCGGCGACGATATCCCGATCATCGCAGGGTCGGCTCTGGCCGCGATGGAAGGCAACAATCCTGAGATTGGCGAAGAGAAAATCAAGGAACTGATGGCGGCTGTTGATGAGTATATCGACACCCCCGAGCGTGCTGTGGACCAGCCGTTCCTGATGCCGATCGAAGACGTGTTCTCGATCTCGGGCCGTGGTACCGTTGTGACTGGGCGTGTCGAGCGTGGCGTGATCAACGTTGGCGACGAGATCGAAATCGTCGGCATCCGTGACACATCCAAAACCACCTGCACCGGTGTTGAGATGTTCCGCAAGCTGCTGGACCGCGGTGAAGCCGGCGACAACATCGGCGCGCTGCTGCGTGGTGTGGATCGTGACGGCGTTGAGCGTGGCCAGGTTCTGTGTAAGCCGGGTTCGGTGACCCCGCACACCAAGTTCGAAGCCGAAGCCTATATCCTGACCAAGGAAGAAGGCGGTCGTCACACTCCGTTCTTCGCGAACTACCGTCCGCAGTTCTACTTCCGTACGACTGACGTGACCGGCACGGTTACTCTGGCGGCGGGCACCGAGATGGTCATGCCCGGCGACAACGTGTCGTTCGAGGTTGAGCTGATCGCGCCGATCGCGATGGAAAACGGCCTGCGCTTCGCGATCCGCGAAGGCGGCCGCACCGTTGGTGCGGGCGTTGTGTCGAAAATCGTCGAGTAAGTCGGCCTTGCCGACTGGTGGGCGGCAGTTGCTCTGCAAGAGCAATGAGAGCCCACATCGTTGAACGAATGAAGGCCG
>JBCCIK010000128.1:0-7783 GCA_039028255.1 Pseudomonadota bacterium
CCCCCCCCCCCCCCCCCCCCCCCCCCCCCCCCCCCCCCCCCCCCCCCCCCCCCCCCCCCCCCCCCCTGGTCGGACCGGCATCAGCCGGTTCGAAACCTGTTACCCGTGCATCCCCAGATCATTTGCAATCTTCCAGATACGCCAATGATCATGCGGCATATGGCTTTGCGTCAATCCAAAAGGCCGAAACGCATCGTGCACGGCGTTGGAAAATGCAGGCACGCCTCCGACATTCGGGCTTTCTCCCACACCTTTCGCACCAATCGGATGGTGTGGCGACGGTGTCACCGTGTGATCGGTTGTATAGTTCGGCGTCTCCCACGCGGTTGGCAGGAAAAAGTCCATCAGCGTGCCGGTTTTCACATTGCCCATCTCGTCATAGGCGATCTCCTGACCCATTGCGATGGCCAGCGCCTCGGTGACACCGCCGTGAACCTGCCCTTCGATGATCATCGGGTTGATCCGAGTGCCGCAATCGTCCAGAGCGTAAAACTGACGCACGTCCCATTCGCCGGTATCCACGTCGATTTCCATGACGCAGATATAGGCTCCGAAAGGATAGGTCATGTTCGGCGGATCATAATAGCTGACAGCCTCCAGACCAGGCTCCAATCCCGGAATGGCCTGATTATAGGCCGCAAACGCGATTTCCTTCATGGTCTTGAACCGCTCGGGCGCGCCCTTGACCGCGAACCGGTCCACGTCCCATTCGACATCATCGTCATGAACTTCAAGCAGGTAAGCCGCGATCATCTGCGCCTTGGCGCGGATCTTACGCGCAGCCATCGCCGTCGCAGCCCCGGCCACCGGCGTCGACCGTGACCCATAGGTGCCCAGCCCATAAGGTGCGGTATCCGTGTCACCTTCTTCCAGCGTGATGTCATCCGCAGGCAGACCGATCTCGCTGGCGATGATCTGGGCAAACGTTGTGGCATGGCCCTGACCCTGAGAGATTGTCCCCAGTCGCGCAATTGCCGACCCGGTCGGGTGGATGCGGATTTCGCAACTGTCGAACATCCCCAGCCCAAGGATATCGCAGTTCTTCACCGGCCCCGCGCCCACAATCTCGGTAAAATGCGTCAGACCGATGCCCAGCAGTTTGCGGGTCTTGCCAGCCTTGAAGTCTTCAATCCGTTGCGCCTGTTCGGCCCGCAGACCTTCATAGTCGACGGCCTTCAGCGCCTTGTCCCAGGCGGTGTGGTAGTCGCCCGAGTCATATTCCCATCCCAGCGCGGACTGGTACGGGAACTGATCGGCCTTGATAAAGTTGATCCGCCGCAGCTCGGCCGCGTCCATGTTCAGCTTGATGGCCAGAACCTCGATCATCCGCTCGATGAAATAGGCCGCCTCGGTCACGCGGAAGGAACAACGATAAGCCACCCCGCCCGGCGCCTTGTTGGTGTAGACACCGTCTACGGCCAAATAGGCGGTTGGGATATCATAAGACCCGGTACAGATATTCATGAACCCCGCAGGGAACTTGGTCGGATCGGCACAGGCATCGAACCCGCCGTGATCCGCCGTGGTGTGACACCACAGGCCAGTGATCTTGCCGTCTTTGGTGGCCGCGATCTTGCCTTGCATCCAGTAATCGCGGGCAAAGGCCGTGGACATCAGATTTTCCATCCGGTTCTCAACCCATTTCACCGGCTGGCCGGTGACG
Source organism: Pseudomonadota bacterium (assembly GCA_039028255.1). Lineage (GTDB taxonomy): Bacteria > Pseudomonadota > Alphaproteobacteria > Rhodobacterales > Rhodobacteraceae > Ruegeria. The sequence continues at coordinate 1,664 of JBCCIK010000128.1, forward strand.
ATTGAGGCCACAACCGAGCAGACATAACCGGCATAGGCCCCGACCTTGTTGCCAAAGCCGCCGCCGATATCGGGGCTGATAACGCGGATATTGTGTTCGGCCACACCCGAGATCAGCGATACAACCGTGCGGATCGCGTGTGGGGCTTGGAATGTACCATAAAGCGTCAGCTTGCCGGTCACCTTGTCCATTGACGCCACACAGCCGCAGGTCTCCAGCGGACAGGGGTGTGTGCGGTGGTAATAGACCATTTCTTCGGCCACCACGTCAGCTTCGCCCAGTACCGCCTCGGTCGCGTCCTTGTCACCCTGTTCCCAGGTAAAAATGTGGTTGTGATGTTTGCGCGGCCCATGCGCGCCCTCAGTTTGGCCCGCAAGGTCTTCGCGCAGGACCACATCGGATTTCAGCGCCTCGAACGGATCGGTCAGAACCGGCAGTTCTTCGTAATCCACCTCGACCAGCTCTGCCGCGTCCGCCGCGATGTACCGATTTTCGGCAACAACATAGGCAACCTCCTGGCCTTGAAACAGAACCTTGCCATCGGCCAGCACCATTTGTTTATCACCTGCCAGGGTCGGCATCCAGTGCAGACCCAGCGGCGACAGGTCTTCTGCGGTCAGGACCGCGACGACACCGGGCATGGCCAAAGCGGCATCCTTGTTCACACTGACCACGCGGGCATGCGCGTAAGGCGAGCGGACAAAGGCGCCGAACAGCATTCCGTCCAGCTTGATATCATCGACATAGTTGCCTTTGCCTTGCGTGAACCGCACATCTTCGACGCGTTTGCGCGAACTGCCCATCCCCTTGAGGTTGGCAGCGCGTTCTTCGGGGGTCATGGTTTGATCGTTCATTCCGCGGCCTCCTTCTGCGCGTTCAGCATGTCAGCCGAGGCCGAGATCGCCTTGACGATGTTCTGATACCCTGTGCAGCGGCACAGATTTCCGGCCATGCCAAAACGGATGTCTTCTTCGGTAGGGTTTGGATTTTCCTGCAACAGGCGATGCGCGCGGGTGATCATGCCCGGCGTGCAGAAACCGCATTGCAACCCGTGATGTTCGCGGAACATCTCTTGCAGAACGCCAAGACTGCCATCGTCATTGGTCAGCCCTTCGACGGTGGTCACGTCGGCGCCATTCACCTGCGCCACAAAGGTGGTGCAGGATTTGACCGACTTGCCGTCGATATCCACAGTGCAGGCCCCGCAATGGCTGGTCTCGCAGCCGATATGAGGACCGGTGACTTTTAGATCTTCCCGCAGGAAGTGGATCAACAGCGTGCGCGGTTCAGCCAGACCTTCGACCTGCTTGCCGTTCACGGTGAGTTTGACGTGCATTTTCGACATAAGTGTTCCTCCCCTCAGACCGCGCGGCTTTGCGCACGGTCGATGGCGCGGCGCAGCATTACGGCAGCCACATGTTTCTTGAACGCGACGGGACCGCGATTGTCAGCAACCGGATCGATGGCGTCCAGCATTGCGGCCACGCAGCCATCGACATTTCCGCCAGCCAGCCAGGCGCCGGCTTCTTCAGACCAGATCGGCGTGTCAGCCAGATTGGTCATCGCCACCGAGGCGGTACCGTTCCCGACCATGACTGCCGCAGCCGCAGTGGCATAATCCCCGATCTTGCGCTTTTGCTTTTCATACGCCTGTCCAACACCGGGTTCAGGTACCGGGATGTGTATGCGCGTCAGGATCTCTTCATCCTCGCGCACAGTGAAATATGCAGCTTCATAAAAATCGCGGGCGGCGACACTGCGGGTGCCGTCCGGACCGGACAGTTCGAAGCTGGCATTCATGCACTGCATCAGGCCCGGCATATCATTGCCCGGATCGCCGTTGGCCACGTTGCCGCCCACTGTGCCCACATAGCGAACTTGCGGGTCGGCAATCTGCAAGGCCGCTTCCCGGATCAGCGGGATCGCTTTGGCCAGCCCGTCATGAGTGATCAGTTCGTGCTGTGTCACCATCGCGCCCAGCGTAACCGTTTCGGCACCAACATCGATGCCCTGGAGTTCGTCAATTGCCTGAAGGTCAATCAGGTGGCCCATTTCGGCCATGCGCAATTTCATCATCGGGATCAGGCTGTGCCCGCCCGCGATCACGCGCGCTTCGTCTCCATGTTCCTGTAAAATGCCAATGGCCGCGGCGATGTCGCCTGGCCGGTGATACTCGAAACCGGCTGGTATCATAATTTCCTCCCTGGGTCCTGACGTATTGCCTTGGGGGACCTTGCTGAACAGCAAACAGCCGTGGACGGTGTAGGCTCCAGTCACGTGAAACGGGGCGCGCAGCTTGTTTCACGAACTGCGAATAGTCTGCACGAGTTGCGATCAAAGACCCAGCGCGTCGCGAATATCGGTCAGTCGGGATCGGCTTACAGGAACCTTGCCCAGCGCATCAACGCCATCGAAATAACAGGTCCCGTTGTCTTTGTGCCGTTCAAACCGCGAGACATGTCTGGGGTTCACAAGATAGCTGCGATGCGCTCTCAGAAACCCGCGCGGCGTCAGTCGCTTTTCGGCTTCGGTGATGGACCACGGACAAAAAAGCTTCTCTGTGTCCATGTAAAGAACAGTGTAATGTCCCTCGGCCCGGATCGCCGCAATGCGGGCAGGCTCAGCAAAAAAAGTCTGTCCTTCGCGTTCAAAGGGAACCCCGGCGCGCAATGCCTCGGGGGATGCGAGCGTGTCGGTCTGTGCGGCCTCTGACGGTGCCTGACCGGGCCCGATAAATGACACGCCGGTCAGCAGGAACGCCCCGCAGATCAGAAACACCGCAACCGTCACGCCCATCGCCAGCACCTGGTTGTTCAGCGCCGGACCGGCGCCCCCGGCGCTGTCGCTGGCGACAAAATCGGTCAGGCCGGTCGCAACAAAATGCATTGTAAACACCGCCAGACCAAAACACGCGGTGCCCAGCAGAATGTTGCGCTGTGTGCGGTTGTCGTAGGCCACCCAGATTGCCAGTACCGACAGGATCACCGAGGCAACGGTTGAAATCGCAACATCCCAAAACGTGTAAATCGGTCGACACAGCTCCATCCCGGCCATACCGACATAGTGCATCACCACAATACCAAGACCGACGATCACGCCTGCGGCTACGATGGTCTGCATACTGCGCGGTCTGAAATGCAGTAATAGCAAGGCAAGCCCCACCATCAGGATTGCAACCAGTGCCGAGATCAGGGTGATCAGCGCATCATAATAGAACAGGATCGGCAGTTGCAGGCCCAGCATGGCCACAAAATGCATCGACCAGATGCCTCCGCCCAGAACGATCGCCGCCAGGGCAACAACAAACTTGCGTCTTTGATTGTCCAGTTGCGACGCACCATGGGTCAAATACAGCCCGGTGAAACCGGCCATCAGTGCCACAGCCAAAGAGGCCGCCACAAGCCAGACGTTATGCGAGTAATCCAGCATTAGGGTTTGCACGCCCTCCCCGACGCCAGAGTGACGTTAGCAAACAGACGTGTTCGGGACAATCACCTGCCGGCGCAGGGCTCTATGCCTGTTTTTCAACGGTCTCTGAAACCGGGGCCGCGTCCAGTTCGATAACTTCTGCCGACTCTGGGTCTGCCGCGTCCGGTTCGTCGGCTGCGTCAGACTGGTCTTTCAATGCCCCGACAATCAGGGGCAGCATGTGCACACCTGTCGCGGTGGCGATCTCGGGTGTTTGCGGCGTGCGCCAGCTCAACGTGTCAAAGCTGCCGCAATTCTCGCAGACCGGGGTCCATTCGACCTGAATGTGCTGACAATTGTCACAAACCCATTGAGGACCACGGGGCGCGTTCAGTGCCTTGGCCAACCAGCCCTGCACCACCGCATCCGATGCACCTTCACCGCGTTCGATGGCAGCCATCAAGGTGTAACCACGTGCGTCAGCCTGTTTTTCAACCACATCACCCAATGCGCGGCGCGCTTCGGGGAAATCCTCGGCCACGATATTCAGTTCGGCCAGGATAAGCCGGGTTTCCATGTTTTCGGGATGAATGCGCGTCAGTGCCGCAAAGCGTTTGATCCGGGCCTGGGGCGTTTCATCCGGCACAATTTCGGCAAAGGCATGGGCCAGATCGGGATGCGGCTGAGCCTCCCATGCTTTTTTCAAGATCTTGGTGGCCGCACGGGGCTTGCCTTTTTCGATATAAGCCCGCGCAGCCATCGCAGCCGCAGGCACCAGATCAGGAGAAAGCCGGTTGGCCTCGATTGCATGTTCCTGCTGTTCGACCGTAGCGGTTTCATCCAAAAGGTCCTTGGCCTCGGATAAGGCCAGAACCGCGTCGCGCCGTTTGAACACATCCCGTGGCAGATATCCGGCCTTCAGCTTGGATGTCAGGGTCGACCGCGCCCCGGCCCAGTCCTGCGCCTTGGTCTGAAGGCTTAGCAACACATCCTGTGTTTCCTCGTGTCGCGGTTTGATGGCAAGGGCCTTTTCCGCCAGTTTGCGTGCGGTTTCGTCGTCGCCTTCGGCCAGCTTCTGCTTCATGATTCCACGTACGCCAACAAACCGGGTCGACGTATTGGTGACCAGCTTTTTATAGGTTTCTGACGCCTTTCTGGTATCGCCGGTCATCTCTGCTGCCTGCGCCACGATCAGATTGGTAAGCTCTGGTTTGTTCAGCAGCTTTTCGGCCTTGCTGGCCTTGGTCATTGCCACGCGCCCTTCACCCGAGGCCAGCGCCATCAAACCATCCGCAAGCGCCTGATACCCGCGCTGTTCGCGACTGCGGTCGAAATAGCGCGACAAAGCCGTTTCATCACCGTTCAGGAACTTGAGCGTCGCGATCAGCAGGCTGAGCAGTTTGAAAAACAGCCACACAGCCAACACCAGAATGCCCAGCGCGATCACAGATTGCAGCGGACCCAGAGTGTATTCCACCCCGGCGACAGTGACCTGCACACCGCCACTGGTTTGCATCAGGAACTGACCGCCCAGGGCCAGCAGGCCAATAATTGCTACAAAAACAAGAATCTTAAACAATGACCAAAGCATGGCAGGTCCTTCAGTTCGAGTTCAGGCTGGACGCAAGAGTATTCGCGGCATCAACGGCAGAGGCCCGTGTGCTGGCCGCCTGCTCCCAATCAGCCATCGCGGTCTGCGCCTCGTCGGGTAATGACTTCAATTCTGTCAGTGCGGTCGACAGATCACCGTCTTCCAGCGCGGCCTGCGCGCGCGACAGGACCGCGTCCGGGCTGTCACCATCCTGCGGCGTGACCGACCGCGCCCCGGTCTGGCGCTGCAGGAAAGCAACCAACCCAGTGCTTTTATTCGCATCCCGAGCATCGGACAAGGCGGTGCGCGCCGCCGGCGCAAAAGACGACCGGAGCGCAGACAGCGTTTCGACACCCTTTTCCGAAGGCGCGCTCAGCGCGTCCGGCACATTCACGCCGCCTGCTTTCAGTTCGGTCACCAGCGCGTCATACGGTTGACCCGCATCCAACTGAGCGTGCAACCGGGTCAGGATAGCAGAATTCGTGGCTGCGCGCGCCTCGGCCGAGGCTTTGGCCTCGAGCGCCTGCGCGTCCGAGACCATCTTTTCAACCTCGCTGCGCTGCGCGGTCAGAGAGTCCTGCAATTTCTTCAACTCGGCTTCAAAAGCAGCCGTTGCTTCAGGCGACAGGCTTGATTGAACAGGATTTTTTTCCAGCTCGCTCAACCGGTTGGACAGTGGTTCGACCTGACCTGTCAAAGTGTCCAGGCTGGATTTTATAGACGTCAGATCCGCATCAACCGGGTCCAGCTTGGCGGACAAGGCATTGACCTGATCCGACAGGCCGGACACATCGGGCGCACTCGACAAGGTCTGGGACAGTTTGGCGATCTGATCAGACTGGTCGGACAGCTTCGTTTCCAGCGCGGCGATCGCCTCAGCCGGATCCGAAGCACCCGAAGGCAGGATGTCGCTACGTCCCGCAACAAAACCCAGAGCCGCCGCAATCAGCCCGCCCAGCAAAGCCGGGACAAAGCCGCCGCGCCGCTCAACCGTCCGCTCGACAATTTTTTCCTCGGCCAGTGCCGGTTCGGCTTCGGCTTCGGCTTCGGCTTCGGCTTCGGCTTCGGCTTCGGCTTCGGCTTCGGCTTCGGCTTCGGCTTCGGCTTCGGCTTCGGCTTCG
>JBCCIK010000129.1:0-7704 GCA_039028255.1 Pseudomonadota bacterium
ATTGAATTTCGTCACCAACGAGACGACGCGCTACATGTTCCAGCGCTTGAATCCCGAGCAGGATACATACCTTATATATCTCCATCTGGTTTTGTCTGTCACAGAAATCGGAAGGTGACGCAAAGGTTATGGCAAAAAAAGACGAGATTGAAAAACATTCTGAAATATTGCAGCAATGTGTTGAAAAATGTGAAAAAGTATACCAAGAACTGGAGATACTTGCGTCAGCCGCCGTCACCGCCCCTCCGGCGCAGGCCAATGATGCTGGCGATCTTATTGCTGGTGTCGCGCTGGGCGTTTTGGGGGCGTCAATCGCGCATCATCATCACAAGCACGGCGCGCCCTACCAGAACCATCCCGGAGTGTCGCCTGAGGAAAATGCCATAGGTCTGTGCATGCACCGAACTCAGACAGCGATGACCAATCAGGGCTATTATGCGGTCGATTTTGAACGCACCCTGTCATACACAACAAATTCGGATGGTATCGATCTGATTGATCTGGAGGTTGCCCGGTCACGCGACAGCAACGATGCGCGCAGCACGATCAAGGCCCATTGCGCCATTCAGGACAATGCTGTCGTGAATTACCGGTATTCCAGCTACTGACACTCTGGCGCTCGTTTGCGTAACAGGTTCCGGCGGGATCCGTGTTCCCAAAAAGAATCATTTGCCAGCGGCGGCATGAAGGGGATCAGACACGTCTGACCCCCTTTTATTTCAGCATTTTTACACCGACATGCAGACATATTTCATTTCAAGATAGTCTTCCATGCCGTGATGGCTGCCTTCGCGTCCCAGACCGGATTGTTTGACCCCGCCAAAGGGGCCGACCTCGGTCGAGATGATGCCGGTATTCACGCCGACGATGCCATATTCCAGCGCCTCGGCCACTTTGTAGACCCGGCTGAGATCCTTGGCATAGAAGTAAGAGGCCAGACCAAAGATTGTGTCGTTTGCCATGGCGATGACGTCATCCTCATCCTCAAATTTGAACAGAGGCGCCAGTGGGCCAAACGTTTCGTCCTGCGCCACCAGCATATCCTGCGTCACGCCGGTCACGATGGTCGGCTGGAAGAAGGTGCCGCCCAGATCATGCGGCAGACCGCCGATCAGAACTGCGCCGCCCTTGTTGGTCACGTCCTGAATATGCTCTTCAACTTTGGCAACCGCTTCGTCGTTGATCAGAGGGCCGGTGGTGGTGCCGGCGGTCAGGCCGTCGCCCACCTTCAGCGCCTCAACCGCCGCTTTCAGCTTGGCTGCGAAGGCGTCGTACACACCGGCCTGAACATAGATACGATTGGCGCATACGCAGGTCTGACCGTTGTTGCGGAACTTGCACAACATGGCGCCTTCGACCGCGGCATCCAGATCGGCATCGTCGAACACGATGAATGGTGCGTTGCCGCCCAGTTCCATCGAACATTTCATGACCTGATCGGCCGCCTGGCGCAGCAGAATGCGCCCAACTTCGGTCGAGCCGGTAAAGGTCAGCTTGCGCACGCCGGGATTTTCACAGAATTCCTTGCCAATCTCGCTGGCCTGAGACGACGGCACAACATTGAAAACACCGGCGGGTATGCCGGCCTGTTCTGCCAGCAGCGCCAGCACCAGCGCCGACAACGGTGTTTCGGTCGCCGGGCGTGCAACAAAAGCACAGCCTGCGGCCAATGCCGGACCTGCCTTGCGTGTGATCATCGCGTTCGGGAAATTCCACGGCGTGATCGAGGCCGCAACACCAATCGGCTGCTTTAGCACCATGATCCGTTTGTCGCGCTGATGACCCGGAATGGTTTCGCCATACACCCGTTTGGCCTGTTCGCCGAAAAACTCGATGAAGGACGCACCATACCCGATCTCACCAATCGCTTCGGCCAGGGGTTTGCCCTGCTCGGCGGTCAGGATTTTGCCCAGATCCTCGGCGTTTTCCATCATCAGATCGAACCAGCGACGCAGGATCACGGCGCGTTCCTTGCCGGTCAGATTGGCCCATTCCTTCTGTGCCGCCTCGGCCTGTGCAATTGCCCCCGCGACCTGCGCGCGGCTGACATCCGCCACCTCGGCGATCACGTCGCCACGCGCCGGGTTGGTTACCTTGAACGTGCCGTTGTCGCCATCCACCCACTTGCCGCCGATATAGGCCTTGGTTGCCAGCAGATCGGGGTTCTTGAGCATGAATTTCAGATCGGTCGTTGCGTCCAGCATGGGTCAGCCTCCGGCAATGTTTGAGTCGCGCGCACCCAAGCAGGTGTGGTGATCTTTGTCTATGTCCATTGTTGCACGCCGATGAAACCAGTTTTGCAACAGATCAGCGTTGCAACCGCAACGCAGGCCAAGTTTCCCTGTCTGGTTGTACCCGTACGGCTTTCTTTTCCTGCACGAGTTTGCGAAAGTTTAGGTGATTTCTGACGCACAGGGAATGTAAATCGTCGTAACATTCCCTATCGTATTGGGTATATAAGGAAAAAGGGATAGTACGGATGTCGAACCAGCAATTTGAGGCATTGATTGAGGAAACGCAGACCAAAGTGCGTGAGTCGCAATCGCAGATCGAAGGACTGACGTCGCGGATTGAGGCTGCGCGCGCTAAGATCGGGACGGCCGAGGCGGATATCGACATCGAAAACGCAACCCTTGAGGATGTGCACGCACATACTGAGGTGATGAATGCCAATATCGCCGAACTGATCATGGGCCTGGACGACGTGACCAACGCATTTTCCAAGGATTTTGATGAGATGCGTTCAAAAACCGGCTGGGAGTCGTTCGTGGGCATCTTTGCCAAGGGCAAATCTGAATCGATGCGTCAGGAACGCATGCGAACTGCCAATATCGACGATAAATTGCAGGACCTGATTGCCAAATCCGACGTGATCGTGAAGCTGCTGCAAGGGCAGTTGTCGGTGCTGGAAGAACAGCGCGTGAAGGTCGAAGACAACCTGACCGTCACGCTGGACGACCGTGAGGCCACCGTAGCCGAGCTGGAAGCCTTGCGCGCAGAGATTCAGGGCATGGATCCGGCGATCATCACCTTGGAGAACAAGATCAGCGTCGAACAGGACGCCGCCGCACGAACCCAGCTGGAGACCGAACTGGCCGAGCTGAACAAGCAATACAACGCCAAGGTTCAGGAAGAGCAGGTCAAGCTGGCCAAATCCCAGACTCTGGAGCGCTATATCGAAAAGGGCAAGACCTGGGTCGATTCCCTACAAAACCAGGCAGCGACGCAGATGGTGCTGATCAACAAGCTGCAGACAGACACGCAACAGCGCGTGGTGCTGTATGACGCCCTGACCAAATCGCTGAAAACGGCACAGCAGCAGGACGTGGCCCACCGCATCAACGAAATCGGCGTACAGACGGACCAAGAGGCGCAAACCGCCATGGCCGCCATCGGCACCGCGACCAATCAGAAGATGGTCGACATGCTTGAGGCGCACGAGGACCACATGGTCTTTGCTCGCGGTGTGCTGGAGAAAAAGGCCAAAGCGGATGAACGCTTTGCCCGCCGATTTGCCTCGATTGTCGAGAAGCATGATAAGAATTTGTATGGTGGGTGAACAAAGCAAAATAGGCAGAACCAAGAAAACTCTTTGGCTTGGTCTTGCGTTGCTTGTTTGGCCGATCATTGCAGCATTTCTATCAGGTTTTCTTTTTGCCCAAGGAAATCTGGGGATGTTGGTGGCACGGGTGTCGTATCACGTGGTGTCTCTGCTCGGTACGCCGAGTATGCTGGTCGGTGCAGGAACCGTTTTGTGGTCAGTTGTTTTGTTGAGAAAACAGAAGCGCCAATTGCATGCGAACGTGAACACTAATGAGTGACGTAAACCCCACCCAAGACCACGTCGGCCTGACCGACACCTTCGCCTCGCGCCGCTATTTCCGTAAATTTGAGGTGATTACCGTTCACCTCCTGCGCGTGGCCGCGACGATGGAGGCCGAAGGCGCGATCAGCAAGCAAGAGGTGCGGATTGTGTCGCGCTACCTCTCGGGATTGCTCTACACCTTCCGCGCGCTTTCCATGAAGTACCTGCTGGTCGGGCGTGACACAGGGCGGTTCTTTGGCAGCCTCGCCATGGACAAGCGCGACAGCGGATTTCCGGTGGCGGCCGAGCTGCTGACCATGGCCAATGACGCCCAGCAGGCGCAGGTGCATCTGGCGAATATGCCCTCGGAAGATGATCTGAAAACCGACATGGTTCGGGCAATTATTGGCGATCAGGAAATCCCCACCAAGCTGCAATTTGCGCTGTCCCAAAGGCTCTATTACCAGGAACTGCTGAAGGGAGAGCTGTTCTGGGCCCGGAATGACCCCGAATGTCATTGGATCGGAAATGAGAGCGAGCGGCGCAAATTCATGATCCACTGGGCGGTTTATGACAGCCAGATCAACCTGCCGGTGATATACCTCATGCAGCTGGAGGACAGCGGCCGGACGGCCTTACCCAAGGATCAGCGTCGCTGGCCTGAAGTGCAGGCGCATCTGATGGCGCAAAGCTTAGGCGGGTTGAAACTGGTGACTATCGCCAAGGGCTTTGATCAAGATTTCGATGACCTGCATCCCAAACACCTGCGCCGCATCCATGTGGGGCCAATGTATTCCTCGGCCTATACCGAGCAATCCGGCCCCTTGCGGCAGGTTCTGGAAGACGCGCAGGCGCCGGAAGGTCAGGATTGGGCGCTGGCCTGGACCACGGAAGAGTTGGAAAGCGAAGATGTCATCGAAGAACGCGCCGGATGGTTTTCGACGGTGGAACGAGAGATTTTTGCGCTGGATCCCTTCAGCGGGCAAGGGGCTGAGACCGGCGCTACGCGCACCCAGCGCTCGATCATCCTTCCGCAGCGACCGTTTCAGGTGTTGGCCGAACGCAACCCGCCGGGGTTTTCCGACGTGCGCAAATTCGTGGTCAGCAAGGCCGGGCAGGTGTTGCGCTATTAAGGTATTCGCCTTCGGCGACCGTATTTTGAACGAGAAGAAGTTACAGGGTTGAGCAAATGAGTTTGACGTCAGATCAGATGGAATTGCGTGAAGACGACATTCGCAAGCATTATCCGGCAGCGACCGCCTTGCTGAATGGCTTCGAGCATGCGCCGCGGATTGCCAAGGCTGTTGAAGAGGCGGTTGAGCGGTCTCCGGGTGTGTCGACGGGGCGGCGGTTTCGATCCACCACTCCGGGGCTGGTAACGCGGCGCACGGCACGGTCCGACGGGGTGCACCTGGTTGAGCGGATCGAGGCCGCGGATGATGGCGATGCGCTGGTGTCTCCATCGCAGGCGGTGGCGCAGCAAGCCATTCGCCGGGCGATTGCGATTGCGCTGGCTGTGGCTGAGGCCTATGGCGAACAGACCCCGCTGGCCGATCTGAAACGCGCCAATCTGGCCGGGGATTTGCCCGCGGCCCGCAAGACAGAGTTTTCGGGAGTGTTGACGGCCGAGGCGCTGATCACGTCGCATGTGTTCGGTAACGCGCTGGCTTATCTGTTGTCCTCGCATCTGGATGAGACAACGGTCGATATTGGCGAGGTCGAGGAAGTCCTGACCGACAACGGTCAACTTGCCCTGCATGGCGCACTTTGGGAACTGGACCAGACGCTTGCCCAACACGCCCCCGACGACGCGCACCTGATCGCAGCCATCAGCGCCTATGCCGAACAGTTGATGGGCAAGGCCGCCCTGCGCGCCCAGTCCGCAGGCCATCTTGCCCCGTTCCAGAAAACCGCCTGGCATATCGAGGCTGATGACCTGACGATCAGGGGTTTTGAACCTACCTCCAAGGCCAAATCCACCACCCTGACCATGACGTTCAAGAAACCGAACGAGGTGGTGGGCAACCACATCGCCAAATATCAGGCGATGAAGCTGGCCAAGATGGTGATGGCCTATGACTTTGACCGCCGCCTGAACCCGTTTGCCGAGCTTGGGGGGTTCATCTTTACGTTCATGGGTGACGGCAAACCGGGTACCGGCAAGACAACCCTGATCCAGATGATGGCCGGGCTGATCAACCAGTATTGCCAAAACGCAGGCTATCCGTTCCGCTATCAGAACCTGAGCACCGACAATATCGACAGCTATCAGGGCAAATCCGGCCAGAACGCCAAGGCCTTTATCAACACGATCACCGATCCTTCGGTCATCGGCTTTGGCACCATCGACGATATCGACCAACTGGCGGGCAAACGCGGCGACCGGCAATCGTCAGCCGGGCAGCTGGAAATCACCGCCGTTCTGATGGAGAGCTTTGCCGGTGCCAACACCGTTGTGCGCGGCAACTGCACCTTTGGTATGTTCTCGAACTACCCCGAGAATGTGGACGACGCCCTGCGCCAGCGGGCAGGTGCGCGGTTCCTGGTGGACGGGCCGCAAACGCGTGAGGACTACATCGACATCCTGCACTTGCTGATGGGGCGCAATCACGACATCCCGTTGGGCGAGCACGAAGCCTATGCTGCGCAAGAGATCAAGAAGGCCGTCGCCGCCAGTTTCGAAAGCCATTCCCGCCCGCACGAGGATGCTCTGCTGCAAGTCTATGACCGGGTCGCGGGCCAGATTGGACAGATGGACACGATTGCCAAACTGGGCACCTACCTCAAGGCGATCCAGGCCGCGGATGAACGCTTTACCGGGCGTGCGATCAAGAACATCACCGACGCGGTCAAGGTCCGCGCGATGGATTTCGAACTGCCCGACGAATGGATGGAAAACCCCGATCTGTTCCTGTTTCGCGACTACGACACCAAGAAAGCCATGATCGAGGATCTGCGCCAGCCGATCACGGTGGACATGGTGATCCAGGAGATCAACCGCTACGCCGACAGCGAGTTCCGCTATGCCGACAAGAGCGATGAGGTCGCCATCGAAAACGCCGTCCGTGAGATGGGCCGTATGGAAGAGGCCAAGCGGCGATATCTGGAGGGGAAGGGGTGACGGGCAGTCTGATCCTGACCTTCGCGTCGCTGATTGCAGCGTTCGTCTTCTTTGGTGTCTCCGTTGCCCGCCACAGGCCCGCGTCCAGGAAGAGTGTGGCAATGCTCGCGCTCGTCATCTTTGCGATCACATATATCTGGAGTTCCCTGTTTGAAATCTGGATGAACGGCGTGTCCCTTGCACGCCCGAATTCTCTGCTGCGCGCCTTTGGATCCGGTGAAATGCCTTCACATTTTCTTGGCCGCGCGTTGTTTTGGTTCCTGCCTGCGATGATCTTGGCGAGCGGAACATATGCAAGAAACATCGCCGGAAAAAGGAAGTAATGGCATGACTTTGACACTCGCAATCACCGGCCTGGCAATTGTATTGGGCCTGATCCTGCCTCTGCGCTGGGGCGCGTTCGGATTCTTGGGCGCCGTGGCGGTGCTGTTTTTAACTCAGTTCGGCGTGAATGCCGGCAGCGGGTTCGAGGGCACCACGTGGGAAGAGTCGTTGATCCTGTTTGAAGGCAGCGTGGTGTCTTACATCGGGTTCAATTTGCAGATCACAGCGCGGGCGTTTGCATTGCCGGTATTGGTCTTGGCGCTGGTCTTTGTGCGCCGTACGACGGTCAGGATAGTATAGTCGGTGTCAGCTAAACCTATGGGAAGGGTACGGTTCATTTGAAATCAAAGTGACAAAATCGGGTCATTTACATTCTGGCGCTGCCGATTCTGGGCGCTTGGCTCAATACCTATGCCGAGTTCTGTGAAGTATGGCCGTATTCAACAACAACGAC
>JBCCIK010000130.1:0-7636 GCA_039028255.1 Pseudomonadota bacterium
ATGGGCCGAAGCGCAGGTTACAAAGTATCCCGAGGGGCGTCAGGCCAGTGCGGTGATCCCTCTGCTTTGGCGCGCGCAGGAGCAAGAAGGGTGGCTGAGCCGTCCGGCGATTGAATCCGTCGCCGACATGCTGGGCATGGCCTATATCCGCGTGCTTGAGGTCGCCTCGTTCTACTTCATGTTCCAACTCCAACCAGTTGGCTCGGTGGCGCATATTCAAATCTGCGGCACGACGTCCTGCATGATCTGCGGAGCCGAGGATCTGGTTGAGGTCTGCAAAGAAAAGATCGCCGCCAGACCGCATCAGTTGTCCGTCGACGGCAAGCTGAGCTGGGAAGAGGTGGAATGCCTTGGGTCCTGCACCAATGCGCCGATGGCGCAGATCGGCAAGGATTATTACGAAGACCTGACGGTTGAGACCTTCGGGCGCATCCTTGATGATCTGTCGATGGGAAAGGTGCCCGCACCAGGCCCGCAGAATGGACGTTACGCGGCCGAGCCGTTGAGCGGATTAACCAGCCTGGTCGAGCGTGACGCCGGCAAACCGCGCTATAATGCAAGTGTCGAACTGGCGACGGATTTGGGCGATACGGTCAAGCGCATTGACGGATCGGAAATACCGCTTTTGACTCCGTGGCTGGACAAAGACGGCCAATCGGCAAGCGCGGCGGGATCGAAGCCGCCAAAGGCACCGGCACCTGCAAAACCCGCCGTTCAACAGGCGGCAGATGCAAAAGAAGCGCAGCCCGAGACCCTGCAAGGCGCACGCGAAGGCAACCCGGACGACCTTAAATTGCTCAAAGGTGTTGGCCCCAAACTCGAACAGACGCTGAACGAGCTGGGCTTTTACCACTTTGACCAGATCGCTGCGTGGACACCCGTTCACATCGCATGGGTGGATGCGCGGCTGAAATTCAAGGGCCGCATCGAACGTGATGGCTGGATCGAACAGGCGGCAAAACTGGCAGCGGGCGAGGACACCGATTTTTCCAAACGGGCTCGTCGGGATGACGGCAAAAACAACTGACGCGGGGACACCCCAAACGTGACTGGCACAAGATGAACAAGACCAAGGAACAGGCCATAGCCCGTAAAGGGCGACATATAGGGTTGGTGATCGCAGCAACGATGGCGCTGTGGGTGCTGATGTCGTTCATCGGCCCTCGGCTCGGATTGCCCGGACGTTATGCGCTGTTGTTCGATTTCGCCGCATTGGCGGGGTTCATTTATGCTGGGATCAACATTCTGCAACTCTGGCGCATGCGTCAGGACAGCGAAAGGTAACGCGCGATGCTGAAGGATCAGGACCGTATCTTTACCAATATTTACGGAATGCACGACCGGACCCTGCGCGGCGCGCAGGCGCGCGGCCATTGGGATGGTACAGCGGATCTGATCCAAAAGGGTCGGGACTGGATTATTCAAACCATGAAAGATTCGGGGTTGCGTGGTCGCGGCGGTGCGGGGTTTCCCACCGGATTGAAGTGGTCATTCATGCCCAAGGAAAGCGACGGTCGCCCGGCTTATCTGGTTGTGAACGCCGATGAATCCGAGCCCGGCACCTGCAAAGACCGCGAGATCATGCGCCACGATCCGCACACGCTGATCGAAGGTTGCCTGATCGCATCCTTCGCGATGAATGCGCATACCTGCTATATCTACCTGCGCGGCGAATACATTCGCGAGCGAGAGGCGCTGCAAGCTGCCATTGATCAGGCGTATGACGCTGGTCTGCTGGGCAAAAACGCCGCCGGATCGGGCTGGGATTTCGACGTTTTCCTGCATCATGGGGCCGGGGCCTATATCTGCGGTGAGGAAACCGCCCTGATCGAAAGCCTCGAGGGTAAGAAGGGTATGCCGCGCATGAAACCTCCGTTCCCAGCTGGGGCGGGGCTGTATGGTTGTCCAACCACAGTGAATAATGTGGAATCCATTGCCGTTGTGCCGACCATTCTGCGCCGTGGGGCCGACTGGTTCGCGGGCTTTGGTCGTCAGAACAATGCGGGCACCAAGCTGTTTGCAATCTCGGGTCATGTGAACAATCCCTGCGTCGTCGAAGAAGCGATGTCGATTTCCTTTGAGGAATTGATCGAAACCCATTGCGGCGGTATCCGCGGTGGCTGGGACAATCTATTGGCGGTGATCCCCGGCGGATCCTCTGTCCCGTGTGTACGCGGCGAACACATGCGCGACGCAATCATGGATTTCGACCATCTGCGCAACGATCTCGGTTCGGGGTTGGGGACAGCTGCGGTGATCGTGATGGACAGATCCACCGATATCATCAAGGCGATCTGGCGTTTGTCCAAGTTCTACAAACACGAAAGCTGTGGTCAGTGCACACCTTGCCGCGAAGGGACCGGCTGGATGATGCGCGTCATGGATCGGCTGGTGCGCGGAGAGGCCGAACCGGAAGAAATCGACATGCTGTTCGATGTGACCAAACAAGTCGAAGGCCATACCATCTGCGCCTTGGGCGATGCAGCCGCATGGCCCATCCAGGGCTTGATCCGTAACTTCCGGGACGAGATCGAAGATCGTATCAAGGCCCGGAAATCGGGTCGTGCCGGTGCAATGGCGGCGGAGTGAACAGGTTGACCAAGTCCATGACAGCCGTTGTGCGTTTGGCGAAAAAAATGCGGAAACCGAGGGCTCTATCGGTCGTTTCTCGGTGAGAGAGTAGGATTATGGACGTGTTTTTGGAATACTCACAAGCGATCGCCTCTCTGGTGATCTTTGCTGTTGTGATCCTGACCCTGGCCCCGTTTTCGGCGTTGGCCAAGCAAAGCAAGGGTTTAGCGCCGGGTGCAACACCGGATCAGGACTACGCGGACAGCGCCTACAGGTTGAACCGGGCGTATTTGAACGGCACCGAAACGATGCCGGCCTACGTGACCGTCACACTTGCCGCGATTTTGCTGGGATCCAGCGTGTTCTGGGTCAATCTGCTGGCTTCGGTCGTGCTGCTGTCGCGCCTGGCCATGCTGGTGGTTCACATCCGGGGCATCGGAAAGCCCAATACGGGCCTGCGTTCCGTGCTTTATGTGATTGGCTGGGCCTGTATGATCGCGTTGGGACTTATGGCGCTGGTCGCCGCCTTGTAATGGTCGAGCGAAAAGGCACCGCTGTGGAAATAAAAGGTTTTGCGTGAAAGTTATGAAGAAACGATATCGCTTTACGGCACTGTTTGCCTTGTCACTCGTCGCGGCCTGCGGGCTGATCAGGCCATCCGAGGATAAAATCCTGTTCGATGGCAAGTCTTTTCGCGCCAAAGCCAAATCCGTGGACAAGAAACAGGATCCGTTGAACTTCACCGTTGTGATCAACAACGCCTCATCGTCACTGAACGGCGCACGAGAGGCCGGCCGATATGAAGGTACGCGGTTTTGCGTACAGAATTTCGGCTCATCCCGCATCGCCTGGACAGTCGGACCCGACACCGAGCCTGACCAATTGCGCATCAGTGATGATAAGCTGACCCTTGCGGGAACCTGCCAAAGACCATGAGCGGGACAAACGCATATCACCGCGCGTTGCAGCACCTGCTATTGAATAGCAGGCCAGCCATACATCGTCTTGTGAAACACAAGATGAAAGGATGGAGCGTGATGATTGCAAAACCTGTGTTTTTGCTGGCGTTTATGGCGCTGCCTGCACTGGCCGACGCCAAGCCGCCGCTGCGGGATGTGACAGAGATCGACAACGAATTGTATTACATCGCCATCGCGAACGAAATTTCAGACTATTGCCCGTCAATCAGTGGCCGCCGTCTGAAGGCAATCAACGTCATGTTGGGACTGCGATCCAAGGCGAACTCTCTTGGGTATACGGATCGCGAAATACGCGCATATGTCGAATCTGACGCGGAAAAAGACCGTATGCGCGCCAAAGGCGAGGCGTATTTGGCGCAACGGGGCGTAACGTATGACAACCCGGACTCGTTCTGTGTGCTGGGCCGGAAAGAAATCGACAGAAACAGCGCCATTGGCGTGTACCTGAGAGCGAATTGAGAGCCATGTCTGACCTGCGCAAGATCAACATTGATGGGCAAGAGCTGGAAGTTGACGGGGCGATGACCCTGATCCAGGCCTGCGAACAGGCCGGGGTTGAAGTGCCGCGCTTTTGCTATCACGAGCGTTTGTCAATCGCTGGCAACTGCCGGATGTGTCTGGTCGAGGTTGTGGGCGGCCCCCCCAAACCCGCCGCGTCCTGTGCGATGCAGGTGCGCGATCTGCGTCCCGGACCCGAAGGCCAGCCACCGCAGGTGAAAACGAACTCGCCCATGGTCAAAAAGGCCCGCGAAGGGGTGATGGAGTTTCTGCTGATCAATCACCCGCTGGACTGCCCAATCTGCGATCAGGGGGGCGAATGCGACCTTCAGGATCAGGCGATGGCGTACGGTGTGTCAGGGTCACGGTTCAAAGAGGCAAAACGCGCGGTAGACGATCTTGATCTTGGCCCCCTGGTTGGTACGGCCATGACGCGCTGCATAAGCTGCACCCGCTGCGTGCGGTTCACGACCGAGGTCGCCGGAATCACCCAGATGGGCCAGACAGGGCGCGGTGAAGACGCCGAGATCACCTCGTATCTGAACCAAACGCTGGTTTCGAATTTACAGGGCAATATCATCGATTTGTGCCCGGTCGGGGCGCTGACCTCGAAACCGTATGCCTTCACCGCAAGACCGTGGGAGCTGACCAAGACCGAAAGCATCGATGTGATGGATGCATTGGGGTCTAACATTCGTGTGGATACCAAAGGGCGAGAGGTAATGCGGTTTCTGCCGCGTAACCACGACGGCGTGAATGAGGAATGGATCAGCGACAAGACCCGTTTTGTATGGGATGGTCTGCGTCGCCAGCGTCTGGACAAACCATACGTGCGTGAAAACGGCAAACTGCGGCCTGCCTCGTGGCCCGAGGCGCTGAGCAAAGCAGCCGGGGCGTTGCAGAACGCCCGGACATGCGCCGGTGTCATTGGCGATCTTGTACCTGTTGAGGCTGCGTTTGCCCTTAAACAGATGATCGAGGGGCAAGGCGGCGTTGTTGAATGCCGAACGGATGAGGCCGGGCTGCCTGCCGGCAACCGCAGCGCATATGTCGGTACTGCGGCGATTGAGGATATCGACACGGCCGAGCGCATTCTGCTGATCGGAACCAACCCGCGCGACGAAGCGCCGGTTCTGAACGCGCGTATCCGCAAAGCCTGGGCACACGGGGCCGACGTGGCGCTGGTCGGGCAGGCCGTGGACCTGACCTATGCCTATCATCATATCGGCGGTGACCGTGCGGCGTTGCAAAAGATCGTGGACATGGGCGGCGATGACACGATTAGGGCCAAAAAATCCCTGGTGATTGTCGGGCAAGGCGCGTTGCGGGACGCGGACGGAGCTGCGGTTCTGGCTGCCGCGCAGCAGGTGGCGTTGGCAACGGACAGCGGATTGTTAATCTTGCATACGGCCGCTGCACGTGTCGGAGCGATGGATGTAAACGCAACCAACGCTGATGGAATGGAAGCCGTCCGCGCGGCGGATGTGATCTATAATCTGGGTGCGGATGAGATCGAGATTGGCGCAGGCGCGTTTGTGATCTACCAGGGAAGTCATGGTGATCGTGGCGCACATCGTGCCGACGTCATTTTGCCGGGCGCGGCCTACACCGAGGAAAACGGATTATTCGTCAATACCGAAGGTCGTCCTCAATTGGCTATGCGCGCCGGATTTGCACCGGGTGAAGCCAAGGAAAACTGGGCAATCCTGCGGGCGCTTTCGGCTGAACTGGATGAGACGCTGCCATTTGATTCTCTGGCTCAGTTGCGCGGCGCCCTGGTTTCGGCGGTGCCGCATCTGGCCCATATCGATCAAGTGATCGAGAATGAGGTTCAGACACTTGAGGCCGGGCCTCTGACAGAAGGAAACTTCAGCAATTCCGTCGGGGATTTTTACCTGACCAATCCGATTGCCCGCGCGTCGGAACTTATGGCCGAGCTGTCTGCGCAGGCGCGCGCGCTGAAAACGGGCAGGATCGCTGCGGAATGATGGATAGAGCGCTTAAATACAGGATGATCCGGGGTGTGATGACCAATGGCTGATTTCTTTAACACCCCGGGCGGTATCGCCCTGATCATTCTGGGGCAGGTAATAGCCGTTGTTGCCTTTGTGATGATCTCATTGCTGTTTCTAGTTTACGGTGACCGCAAAATCTGGGCCGCCGTTCAAATGCGCCGTGGTCCCAATGTTGTGGGTGCTTTTGGTCTGCTGCAAACCGTGGCGGATGCGCTGAAATACGTGGTCAAAGAGGTTGTCATACCGGCGGGAGCAGACCGAACGGTCTTTATGCTTGCACCGTTGACCAGCTTTGTTCTGGCGATGATCGCCTGGGCGGTTATCCCATTCAACGATGGCTGGGTGCTGTCGGATATCAACGTCGCGATCCTGTACGTCTTTGCTGTGTCCTCGCTGGAGGTTTATGGCGTGATCATGGGCGGTTGGGCGTCGAACTCAAAATACCCGTTCCTTGGCTCTTTGCGCTCTGCGGCGCAGATGATTTCCTATGAAGTGTCCATTGGTCTGATCATCATCGGCATCATCATTTCGACTGGTTCGATGAATTTTGGTGCTATTGTGCAGGCGCAGGATGGCCGGTTCGGATTTTTCAGCTGGTACTGGCTGCCGCATTTCCCGATGGTTTTCCTATTCTTCATCTCGGCGCTTGCGGAAACCAACCGCCCGCCGTTCGACCTGCCCGAGGCGGAATCGGAACTGGTCGCAGGCTATCAGGTCGAATACTCGGCCACGCCTTTCCTGCTGTTCATGGCAGGTGAGTACATCGCCATCTTCCTGATGTGCGCCCTGACCACGCTGCTGTTCTTTGGCGGCTGGCTGTCGCCGATCCCGGGCCTACCCGACGGTGTGCTGTGGATGGTCGCCAAGATGGCGTTCTTCTTCTTCCTCTTTGCGATGGTTAAGGCGATCACGCCGCGCTACCGCTACGACCAACTGATGCGTCTGGGATGGAAAGTATTCCTTCCGTTCTCGCTGGCCTGGGTGGTGTTCGTGGCCTTCGCGGCAAAATTCGACTGGTTCTGGGGCGCATTCGCCCGTTGGAGCGTAGGAGGCTGATATGACTCAAATCGACTATACCCGCGCCGCCAAGTATTTCCTGCTGCAAGACTTCTGGGTCGGTATGAAACTGGGGTTGAAGTATTTCTTCGCCCCCAAGGCCACCGTGAACTACCCGCACGAAAAAGGCCCTCTGTCGCCGCGCTTCCGGGGAGAACACGCCCTGCGTCGGTATCCAAACGGCGAAGAACGCTGCATCGCCTGCAAACTGTGCGAGGCGATTTGCCCGGCGCAAGCAATCACCATTGACGCCGAACCGCGCGAAGACGGCAGCCGTCGGACCACACGCTACGACATCGACATGACCAAATGCATTTATTGCGGTTTCTGCCAAGAGGCCTGCCCGGTCGATGCCATCGTCGAAGGCCCGAACTTCGAATTCGCAACGGAAACCCGCGAAGAGCTGTTTTACGACAAAGAAAAACTGCTCGACAACGGTGAACGCTGGGAAGCCGAAATTGCCCGCAATCTGGAAATGGACGCGCCGTACAGATGAGTGACACGCCGACAAATCCG
>JBCCIK010000131.1:0-7590 GCA_039028255.1 Pseudomonadota bacterium
CGACGCTGATGTTCGAGGGCGTGCCGACCTACCCTGATGCGGGCCGGTTCTGGGCAATCTGCCAAAAGCACACGGTGAACCAGTTTTACACCGCCCCGACCGCCATTCGCGCGCTTATGGGAAAAGGCCCGGAATTTGTCGAGAAATACGACCTGTCTGATCTCAAGGTGCTCGGCACCGTGGGCGAACCGATCAATCCGGAAGCCTGGAACTGGTACAACGAGGTTGTCGGCCAGGGCAGATGCCCCATCGTCGACACCTGGTGGCAGACCGAAACCGGCGGTCATCTGATGACCCCCCTGCCCGGCGCACATGCGACCAAGCCCGGCTCGGCGATGAAGCCGTTCTTTGGCATCGAGCCAGTGGTGCTGGACCCGCAATCGGGTGTCGAGATCACCGGCAATGGCGTCGAGGGCGTGCTGTGCATCCGCGACAGCTGGCCCGGCCAGATGCGCACCGTCTGGGGCGATCACGAGCGGTTCGAGAAAACCTATTTCGCCGATTACAAAGGGTATTACTTCACCGGTGACGGCTGTCGCCGGGATGAAGATGGCGATTACTGGATCACGGGCCGCGTCGACGACGTGATCAACGTCTCCGGTCACCGCATGGGCACGGCCGAGGTGGAAAGCGCCCTGGTGGCCCACGCCGCCGTGGCCGAGGCCGCCGTGGTCGGGTATCCGCATGAAATCAAAGGGCAAGGCATCTATTGCTATGTCACCTTGATGAACGATCGCACCCCATCGGACGAGCTGCTGAAAGAGCTGCGCACATGGGTCCGCACCGAGATCGGACCCATCGCCAGCCCGGACGTGATCCAGTGGGCTCCGGGCCTGCCAAAGACCCGATCCGGCAAAATCATGCGCCGCATCCTGCGCAAAATCGCTGACAACGACTTCGAAGCCCTCGGCGACACATCAACTCTCGCAGACCCGTCCGTCGTACAGGACCTCATCAAAAACCGAGCCAAAACATAACAAAATAAACAACAGTACGGGCAGCACCGGCGCGGTGCCCCTGATTGAAAGAACATCGGGGGCAACACACTGAAACAAGGGGTAAATACGCCTTAACAATTTGATTTAAAAAAGAATACCTCAACGGACCGCCTTGGCGGACCAGAGAGGGTTTGCCAAACGCGATCCCGCGTTCGGCGCAATCGAAAAGCAGCCTGACGCACCGGAGGACCAAAGCAGGGGCTGCCCAACGAGGAAGCGAAGGAGGAACCCGCATGGCGGATCAATCATCAAACGCCGCGCAGACTGCCGAAGCCGATAAGGGCTATTGGCAGGCCAACCTGCGTCTCATCTACATCAGCCTCGCGATCTGGGCGCTGGTGTCATTTGGATTCGGCATTCTGCTGCGTCCGCTGCTGTCTGGCATCTCGGTTGGTGGCACCGATCTGGGTTTTTGGTTTGCTCAGCAAGGATCAATCCTGGTCTTTCTGGTGCTGATCTTCAATTACGCCTGGCGCATGAACAAACTGGACGCCGAATACGGCGTCGAAGAAGATTAAAGGAGAGCAGTGAAAATGGACCAGTTTACCATCAACCTGCTGTTTGTCGGCGCGTCCTTCGCGCTATACATCGGCATCGCGATCTGGGCCCGCGCGGGGTCCACATCCGAATTCTACGCCGCCGGCCGCGGCGTTCACCCGGTCACCAACGGAATGGCGACAGCGGCGGACTGGATGTCTGCGGCCTCGTTCATCTCGATGGCGGGCCTGATCGCCTTTACCGGCTATGACAACTCGACCTTCCTGATGGGGTGGACCGGTGGCTATGTGCTGCTGGCGCTGCTGCTTGCGCCCTACTTGCGCAAGTTTGGCAAGTTCACCGTATCAGAATTTATCGGCGACCGTTTCTACAGCCAAACGGCGCGTATCGTGGCGGTTGTCTGTCTGATTGTTGCGTCGGTGACCTACGTGATCGGTCAGATGACCGGCGTAGGTGTGGCCTTTGGCCGTTTTCTGGAGGTCGACAACACAACCGGCCTGTTGATCGGTGCTTGCGTGGTCTTTGCCTACGCAGTTTTCGGCGGGATGAAAGGCGTGACCTATACTCAGGTCGCTCAGTACTGCGTGCTGATCACCGCCTATACCATCCCGGCGATCTTCATCTCGCTGCAGCTAACCGGCACGCCGATTCCGGCGCTGGGTCTGTTTGGTGATACCGCAAGCGGTGAACCACTGTTGACCAAGCTTGATGCCATCGTCACCGAGCTGGGCTTTAACGAATACACAGCCCATCACTCGAACACGCTGAACATGGTGCTGTTCACACTGTCGCTGATGATCGGTACTGCCGGTCTGCCGCACGTGATCATGCGCTTTTTCACTGTGCCGCGCGTGTCTGACGCCCGCTGGTCGGCTGGCTGGACGCTCGTCTTCATTGCTCTGCTGTACCTCACCGCCCCTGCGGTTGGCGCTATGGCACGTCTGAACATCACCGACATGATGTGGCCCAATGGTGGCATCGACGGCGGCGCTGTTGCAGTTGAGTCTATAGACAATGATCCGCGATATGACTGGATGCAGACGTGGCAGAAAACCGGTCTGTTGGACTGGGAAGACAAGAACGGCGACGGCAAAATCCAGTACTATAACGATAAGTCCGACGCCATGACCGCAATTGCGGAAGAAAAGGGCTGGGTCGGCAACGAGTTGACCAAGTTCAACCGCGACATCCTGGTTCTGGCCAACCCCGAGATCGCCAACCTGCCGGGTTGGGTGATCGGTCTGGTTGCGGCGGGCGGCCTCGCGGCTGCACTGTCGACCGCCGCGGGTCTGTTGCTGGCGATCTCGTCAGCCGTGTCCCATGACCTCGTCAAAGGTGCGATCAATCCGTCAATCTCGGAAAAGGGTGAACTGCTGGCGGCACGGATCGCAATGGCCGTGGCCATCGTGGTCGCAACCTGGCTGGGCCTGAACCCACCGGGTTTTGCGGCCCAAACCGTGGCTCTGGCCTTTGGTCTGGCGGCAGCCTCGATCTTCCCGGCGCTGATGATGGGGATTTTTTCGACCCGCATCAACAACACCGGCGCCGTTGCTGGCATGATGGCCGGTCTGGTTGTCACTCTGGTCTATATCTTCCTGCACAAGGGCTGGCTGTTCATTCCGGGCACCAACTCGTTCACCGATGCCGACCCGCTGCTGGGCCCGATCAAGTCGACCTCGTTCGGCGCCATCGGTGCGATGATCAACTTTGCAGTCGCATATGTTGTAGCTGGTATGACCAAAGAGACTCCGCAGGAGATCAAGGATCTGGTCGAAAGCGTACGCATTCCCCGTGGCGCGGGCGCAGCTCAGGACCATTGAGCATGATGCGGCGCTTGGCTACACTCCAGGGGCCGCGTCTTTCGGCTGACCCTTCCCGCCCGGCATTCCACCGGGCGGGATTTTTGTTCAGAAACCACGGAGATCCCAGATGCCCCTGTCCCATGACGAGATCACCCGATTTCTGAAATCCGTGCATCCTTATGATGCGCTGCCGGCAGATGTGCTGGACAATCTTGCCGACCAGATCAAAGTCTGGGAAGTGGACGAGGATTTTTCCATTTATGATCTGGGCCACAAATTGCCAGGTGTCTTTGTCATTTACGAAGGACAGGTCGAAATCTCGGACGAAAACGGCGCGGTCGTCTCTCATCTGGGATTGCGCAATTCCTTTGGTGAGCGTGGCCTGCTGAAGGACGGTCATGCCGCCACCCGAGCCCGGGCGCACACGCCTTCGGTTCTGATGGTACTGCCGCCCGATCTGGTGCGCACGTTGATCGACGGGCACGAGGTCGTGTCAAAGTTCTTCAAACGAACACGAAGCGACCGCAGCGGACCACAAAGTCTTGCAACCAGCGCCATCGATGTGCTGATGGCACATGATCCGATTACCTGCCCGCCGGACACATCCATACAGAAGGCCGCTGAAATCATGCGGGACAGGAAGATTTCATCACTCTGTGTCACCGAAGGGGACAGGTTGCTGGGAATTACGACGCTGCGCGATGTTTCGGGCAAGTTCGTTGCCAACGCCATGCCGGCCTCCACCACGGTTTCATCCATTATGACGCCCGATCCGGTCACACTGTCCCCAACCGATATCGGATCGGATGTATTGCACGTGATGATGGAACGCGGCATTGCGCATATCCCGATCTCGGAAGCTGGTCGTCTTGTCGGTATCGTGACACAGACAGACCTAACCCATTATCAGGCCGTCAATTCCGCGCAACTTGTCCGCCGGGTGGCACGCGCGAAAACCGCGGAAGAAATGGCGGATGTCACCAAAGAAATCCCGCAATTGCTGGTCCAGCTAGTCGCCGGAGGCAACCGGCATGAAATTGTCACGCGCCTGGTTACCGATGTTGCAGACACCGTAACACGCCGCCTGTTGCGTCTGGCCGAGGAGACCCTGGGATCGCCACCGGTGCCTTATCTGTGGCTTGCATGCGGATCACACGGCCGGCAGGAACAAACCGGCGTGTCAGATCAAGACAACTGTTTGATGCTGGATGACAGCGTATCGGACGGTGATATGCCCTATTTCGAAAAGCTGGCTCGGTTTGTATCTGCCGGGCTTGATACGTGCGGGTACTTTTATTGCCCAGGTGACATGATGGCGACGAACCCGCGCTGGTGCCAGCCAGTTCGGGTCTGGCGCGACTATTTCAATGGCTGGATCGTCAAACCGAGCCCCGAAGCACAAATGCTGGCCTCGGTCATGTTTGATCTGCGCCCCATCGGCGGGGCGTTCGACCTTTTTGCCGATTTTCAGTCGGAAACGTTGCGCGCGGCCAGTGCCAATTCGATCTTTGTGGCGCATATGATTGCAAATTCTCTGAAGCACACGCCTCCGTTGGGTCTGTTGCGCGGCTTTGCAACCATAAGATCAGGTGAACATCGCAACACATTGGATTTGAAACATAATGGCGTTGTGCCGATTGTTGATCTGGCCCGGGTTTACAGCCTTCAGGGTCAAGTGAGCGCAGCAAACACCCGCGCCCGCCTGAAAGCGGCAGAAGCCGGCGGTGTGCTGAGCCAGTCCGGGGCGCACGATCTTTTGGATGCATATGATCTGATCGCCGAAACCCGGCTTGAACATCAGGTCAGGCGAGTAAAATCCGGGGAGCCGCCTGACAATTACCTGCCGCCGTCGGACCTGTCGGATTTTGAACGCAGTCATCTACGGGATGCATTTGTTGTGATCAAAACCATGCAATCGGCTGTGGGCCACGGGAAAGGAATGTTAGGCTGACGGTGCGCCTGTGGCCCGTGCGGGATCGCCTTCGGCGACCGTATTTGGAACAAGAAGAAGGGGCGGATCGCGCCCTAAAGGTGGAGGAACCACATGTTTCTGGAACTGATTGGCACAATATTCGCAGGCTTTGCCTTTGCCGGGATCGTGATGGTGTTGAACAAACTGACGGGCGGTCGGTTGCCGCGTTGGGCGGCTCCGGTCGCGGCGGGTCTGGGCATGATCGGGATGACCATCGCCAGCGAATACGCGTGGTATGATCGCACACGCGATACGCTTCCTGACAGTCTGGCGGTCATTGAAGAGATTGAAAGCCGCGCGCTGTATCGCCCCTGGACCTATGCGATCCCGTTTGTTGACCGGTTCGCGGCCATTGACACCGTATCAGTGCGCAAGAATGAAAATGTCCCGGACGAGCGTCTGGTTGACATGTATTTCTTTGGCCGCTGGGCACCGGTTGCGAAACTGCCGGTGGTGGTGAATTGTGCGGAAAACCTGCGGGCCAGTCTGGCCGATGGTGTCGAATTCGCTGATGATGGGCGGGTTGTGAATGCCGACTGGATCCAGGCCGGATCGGGCGATCCGGTGATCGAGGCAACCTGCGGGGTCTGAGAATGTTCACCGGTCTGAGTTTGCGGATCAGAATTTTCCTTTTCTTCTGCGCTTTGGCCGTGGGCGGGCTGTTCGTCAGTGCGATTGCATTATGGATCGGCTATGCGCGTGCGGATGATCCTGACTTGCTGAACGCGTTCATTTTTGCGGAAATCCTGATTGCCTTTGGATTTCTGGCGATGGTCGCCGGGGTCTGGTTGCTTTTCGATGACAATGTCGCAAAGCCGATCGAACGGCTGTCGGCTGACCTGCGCGCCCGGGCGCATGCCGGGGTCGACACCCGGATGGATTTGCGCGCAGCCAGGTATCTTGGCGATCTGGCACCAGCCGCCGCAGGTCTTGCCGATCAGCTTTCGGACAAGACCATGACCATCGCCCAAGCGGTTGCCGCCGAAACTGCGCATCTGGCCGCGGAAAAACAGCGGCTCACGGCACTGCTGACCGACATTCCGGTTGCCATGCTGCTTGCCGGCCCAAATCACAAGATCGTGCTGTATGACGCGCAGGCCGCCGAGGTTCTGGCGCAGATCGCGCATCCCCGGCTGAATGCGTCGCTGTTTGAATATTTGGATCGGCCCGCGTTGGAAACCGCCTATGCGCGGCTGCAAAAAACCGGGCTGGACGTGGAATGCACGTTGAGCAGCGCGGATGGCAGCCAAAGCTATGTCGCCCGCATGAAGCCCTTGGGCGATGCGCCCGGCTACATGCTGGTGTTCGAAGACAGCATGACCACCCTTGCGCCGGATGCCGAGAGACCCCTGATTTACGATTTCGATCTGCTCGACA
Organism: Pseudomonadota bacterium; assembly: GCA_039028255.1. Lineage (GTDB taxonomy): Bacteria > Pseudomonadota > Alphaproteobacteria > Rhodobacterales > Rhodobacteraceae > Ruegeria. The sequence goes on from JBCCIK010000131.1 coordinate 6,648, forward strand.
GCCCCACTGACGAGGATTTTGAGAGCCGACCGCTCGGCAGTCTTTGTTTTGTGGTTTTCGATACGGAAACAACCGGCCTGCTGCCGCACAAGGACGAGATTGTCCAGATCGGCGCAGTTCGCATTCTGAATGGACGGATCGTCGAAGGCGAACGTATGGACATGTTGGTTGATCCGGGCATCCCGATCCCGCCTTCTTCGACCAGGGTACACCGGATTAGCGATCAGATGGTTCAGGGCGCACCGGATATTGTGCAGGCCGGGCGGGAATTTCATCGTTTTGCAAGCGAGGCCGTTATCGTGGCCCACAACGCCCCGTTCGATATGGCGTTCCTGCGCCGCCATGGCCAGCGGATGAACGTGACCTGGGATCATCCGATCCTTGATACCGTGCTGTTGTCGGCCGTGCTGTTCGGGCCCAGTGACACACACACCCTTGATGCGTTGTGTGCCAGGCTTGATATCGAAATTCCCGAAGCACTGCGCCACACCGCGCTGGGTGACGCCGTCGCCACCGCCGAGGCTTTGATCAGAATGCTGCCCATGTTGCAGGCTCGCAACATGAAGACGTTCGGCGCGGTCATTGCCGAGACCCGAAAACACGGTCGCTTGCTGGAAGATTTGAACTGATTTACCAAAAAAGGGCCGGCAATCAGCTTTTCGTGGACATTCCTGGCACGACATGTCACCTGATGCGCGGCCCAGAAATGAGTGTGCGATGACCGAGAAGATCTTTACACCAGACCCGGATCAAAGCACCGCCTTTCGCGAAGCTCTGGGGTGTTTTGGTACCGGCGTCACTGTCATCACCACACAAACGGAACGCGGCCCCCGGGCTATCACGGTCAATTCCTTTTCGTCTGTATCGTTGGACCCGCCGCTGGTTCTTTGGTGTCTGGCAAAAGATTCGAACCGGCAATTTTGCAGGCGGCTCGTGAGCGAGA
>JBCCIK010000132.1:0-7549 GCA_039028255.1 Pseudomonadota bacterium
CAGTTTCGCGCCCAGGTCGAGCGCCGCATCGACGGATCGCTGACCGAAGACGAGTTCAAACCGTTGCGCCTGATGAACGGCCTGTATTTGCAACTGCATGCCTACATGCTGCGGGTCGCTATTCCCTATGGCACGCTGTCCAGCGCACAGATGCGCCAACTGGCCCTGCTGGCCGAGAAGTGGGACAAAGGCTATGGCCAGTTGGCGCATCTGTGCGCTGGACAGCGTGCCATAAGGGATTGCGACCCGCAGCATGTAGGCATGCAGTTGCAAATACAGGCCGTTCATCAGGCGCAACGGTTTGAACTCGTCTTCGGTCAGCGATCCGTCGATGCGGCGCTCGACCTGGGCGCGAAACTGTCTGTTGCGTTCTTCCAGGAAGGCCGTGTCAAATTCAGAGTAACGATACATGTCTGGCTGCCTATGTTGCAGCCCCGTCTCGGGGGCCAAAATTGGGAAAGCTGGGCCGTGATCAGGCCCGGGACTAGGTTTGGGTTTCCTGTTTGCCGTGGGCGTAGTTCGACGGGCCGGTGCGCCGGAAGTCCTCTCGGAAATGGGTGGGTTCGGGGCCGTTGTTGCCGGCAGTCGCATCGGCCAGATAGGCCCCGACTATGACACTGGCCTGTCGCTGTGCATCCAGCAGGCGCACCTGAGCGTGGGCTTCGTCCGTGATCAGTTCGGCCTCGGACAGCTGGCGCGACCAGCGGTCGTCTTCGGTCAGATAGATCACGTCACCTTCCAGAAGATGGTTAGCCGTCACGACTTTTGGAGTAAAGGCACGGGGCATCAGGCATGCTCCTTTTCGAGTTCTGACAAGGTTTGTGCGGTTGCGCGGGGGGCAAGGCCGTAGAACACCAGGGTCGGGCCGTCCAACTTCGCCGCTGCCAGGTCGGCCGGCAGTTGATCCAGAGTTGTGGACAGGATGCGCTGATCCGGGCGGGAAGTGTTTTCAACCAGCGTGATCGGCGTGGCGCGATCTGCGCCGTGCATGATCAGGCGACCTTGAATAAAACGCGCGGACTTCTTGCCCATGTAGATTGCAGCAACCGCACCGGGGCGGGCCAAAGCCGCCCAGTCATGATCGGCGAACCCCTTGGTGTCATGGCCGGTCAGAAACCGCACGGACGAGTTGCGGCCGCGCCGGGTCAGACTTTGACCAATGGTTGCCACCGACGCGGACGCCGCTGTGATACCGGGTACAATGTTCCACGAAATACCGGCGGCCTCGACCGCTTCGATCTCCTCATCCAGGCGACCAAAGACAGTTGGATCGCCCGACTTCAGGCGCACAACGCGTCGCCCTTTCATGGCGTGCTCAACCAGGAGCCTGTCAATATCTGTCTGTTTCCAGGAGGGGCCAAAGCCGATTTTGCCAACATCGACAAGAACAGCAGATCTTCCGGCCAACGCCAGAACCTCGGCGCTGATCAGGCGATCATGCAACACGATCTGCGCACGTTCGAACGCTTTGACGGCCTTGATCGTCAAAAGATCCGGATCGCCCGGACCGGCGCCGACAAAGTCGACATGACCGGTTGTTTCAGGTGTCGGAATATGCTGCATCAGGTGGTCTCGAGATGGGTTTGACTTGCTATGCAATATAGGAAATATTCCCGCCGAAGCGCCATATTGGCGAGCAAATAAGGACGCTTGTTCTGTTTATTGGATAAAACGGAACGCAAGTTTCGAAACGGAAGGAAAATTGGAATGTCGGTGCGCATAGACGACATGGATCGGAAAATTCTGGCTGAGCTTCAGCGCGATGCCGGTCAGTCGCTGGATGAAATAGCGGCGCGTGTCGGCAGTTCCAAGACACCAGTCTGGAATAGGATTCGAAAACTGAAAAGTGCCGGTATCATCGGTCAGCAGACCGTCCTTCTGGATGCCGAAGCGCTGGGTTTCGAGGCGACCTTTTTCGTTTTGATCCGAACCTCAGAGCATGAGGCCGAGTGGCAGCGAAAATTCCTCAAGGCTCTGCGCGATCAGCCGGAAGTACAAGAGGCGCATCGTTTGGCCGGCGATATCGACTATATCCTGAAAGTCCGGGTCAAAAACGCGCGCGCGTATGATGAATTCTACCAATCGCTGATCGCCGAGGTACGCGTGCACAATGTCACGGCGCTTTTGTCGATGGAAGAGATCAAGTCCACCACCATGTTGCCGCTGAACGCGCTTGCGGTCGACTAAGGTTGGGAGGCTCTGCCCCCGCCACCCGTTCCGAGTGACTCCCCCGGGATATTTGTGGCCAGATGAACAAGGGATCCAATCTTCATCTGGCCAAAAATATCCCCGCCGGAGGCATCGCACGGAATGTGCGATTGTCAGCGCGTGACCATCAATCGTTCGAGGCCATGAAAATGATAGCTGTCGGCATAAACGGGCGGCGCTGTAATTCGCAGGCCGGGGCATCTTTGCAACAATACAGTCAGGGCGATCCGCAATTCCAATCGCGCCAGCGGCGCGCCGACGCAGAAATGCAGACCTCCGCCAAAACTGGTGTTGGTCCGGATCACTCGCGCCGGGTCGAACCGGTTGGGGTCATCCCAGCGGTTCGGGTCGCGGTTGGCCGCAGCCAGCAATAGCGCAACCTGATCGCCGCGCCGCAAGCGGGTGCCGAAAAGCGTGACCTCTTCGTATGCGTAACGGGTGAACATGTGCAAAGGAGGATCAAAGCGCAGAACCTCCTCGACTATGGTATCCGGATGTCGCGAAACGGCTGTGACCGGATCATCGCAGTGGTCCAGCACGGCCTTAGTTCCGTTTCCCAGGGTATGAACGGTGGCTTCGTGCCCGGCGTTCAGCAGCAGGACGCAGGTGGCAATCAACTCGTCGCGTGACAGGGTCTGGCCTTGCTGTTGGACGGCGATCAGCCGTGTGATCAGATCGTCGCGCGGGTCCTGGCGCCGCTGTTCGATGTAGTCGCGTAAATACGCCGTGAATGCGCGCGACGCCTTTACGGCGGCGTCTTCGGTCGCGCGCGTGCGCCCGGCCTGATACATGGCGACCATAGCATGTGACCAGCTCAGCAGTTGAGGACCCATACGCTCTGGGAGGCCGAGAAGCCTGCAAATGATGATCACCGGAATGTGCTGGCAATACGCCTGGATCAGGTCGAATGGCTCAGATGGGAACAGGTCGATCAGATCGTGACACACTGTTTCAATGTCGGTTTCAAGCGCGCCAATCGTGCGCGACGTGAAGGCCCGTGTGATCAGCGCCCGTAGCCGCGTATGTCGGGGCGGTTCCGCATCGAGCAGCGAATGGGCCTCTATCGCAAGCCAGGGGGCAAGATGGGCGGGTCCGGGTTCAGCACATTCTGATGGCACTTCGCGTCCGAAGCGCCGGTCTCGCAACAGGCTGTGTACCGCGTTGTGGGAAATGGCGGCGGGTTTGTCATAGTCCTGCCAGAACACCAACTCACCCAAGGCGCGGGCACGATCGTAGAACGGGTAGGGGTTCTGCACGAAACCCGGATCAGTTGGGGATTGGGACAGGATCTTCATGCAGCGCAGACTTGCCATCAGACGCGCCGAGTGCAAGACCCTATGACATGTACAGGATTTGGGTCATCGCCGCTTTTCTGTTTGCCGTGGGCTTGTTGTCGGCAACTGTCTGGTCCTACGGGTATCGTCAGGCCCTGGCGCAGCTTGGCCAAAGGGCCGAGGCCGATCTGGAACTGGCCGCCGACCGACTGAGCACGCAAATGCAGGTCTATCAGGAACTGGCCGTTCTGATGGCCGAGCATCCGGCGCTTGATGATCTGAAGTCACCGGCGCGGCGGCAGACCGCACAAGCGATGCTGTTGGACGTCGCCGACAAAACGGCGGCACAGAATGTGATTTTTCTGGATCGGGACGGGCAGGTACAGGTGTCGGCGCAACCGGTGCTGCACAGCGATATGTCACAGCATTCCGCCTTCAGGCGCGCGATGCAAGGTGCAATGGGCAACGCGCATGAGATGCTGACCGCCAGCGGTGACCGGATCTATTCCTATGCAGCGCCAATCTTCGGGCCAACCGGACAGGTCGAAGGCGCGTTGATGGTGGTTGCCGATGTTCAGGACGTGGAACAAACATGGAGGGGCAGTACCGAGGCGGTTTTTTTTGTTGATGCCGAGGGCGTTGTGTTCATCTCCAACAGGTCCGATCTGTTGTTCTGGCAGCGGGCCGCCGGTCAGCCGGGGTTGACGCCTCCGCACGGAGATGCCGTTGATTTCAGCTCGGTCTGGGTGGGCGAACATGAACTGTGGAAGATGAACTGGGGTCGCTATCTGCCGCGTCGCGCCTTGCATCTGACGCTGGATCTGCCGGTGATCGACATGACCGCCGAAGTTCTGGTGGACGTTGCGCCTGCGCGCAGCCTTGCCACCTTGCAGGCTGCGGCCGTGGCGGCGATCTGTCTGGCCTTTGGTGCGCTGTTGTTTCTGGCCACCGAACGGCGCCGCACATTGGCCGAGGCCAACGCGGTTCTCGAAAGTCGCGTGGACAAGCGGACCCGCGATCTGACCCTTGCCAATTCGGCATTGCGCCGCGAGGTGGCGGAACGGCAAGAAGCCGAAGCCGCACTGAAACGCGCGCAGGCGGATCTGGTTCAGGCCGGAAAACTCAGCGCGCTGGGGCAGATGTCGGCCGGGATCAGCCATGAACTGAACCAGCCCCTGATGGCGATCCGGCAATTTGCGGACAATGGCGCGGCCTTCATGTCGCGTGGACAAAGCGACAAGGCGAACGAAAATCTGGGCCGCATTTCCGACATGGCGGCCCGCATGGCGCGGATCATCAAGAACCTCAAGTCTTTTGCCCGCAACGAGAGCGAACCGATGGGCAAGGTTGATCTGGTGCAGGTTCTGAACACGGCTGTGGAACTGACGGAACCGAGACTGCGCGAACAGCAGGTGACGCTGGACTGGGACCCGCCGGCCCATCCGGTGAATGCGTGGGGCGGAGAGGTGCGTCTTGCACAAGTGTTTGTAAACCTGATCAACAATGCAATTGACGCAATGAGCGAGCAGGACACCCGGCATATCGCAATTGCAATTGATGCTGGCCAGCGTCTGACCGTAACGGTGCGCGACACCGGCCCCGGCATTGAGGACCCCGAAAAGCTGTTTGAGCCTTTTTATACAACCAAGTCCATCGGCGCGGCAGAGGGGTTGGGGCTGGGTCTTTCGATCTCGTACGGGCTTGTTCAGAGTTTTGGCGGCAAGATACGTGGCACAAACGCGGTGCAAGGCGCGGTGTTTACAGTTGAACTGGAGTATTTCAACGAGGATCAGGTTGCATGACACGCAAGGTTTTGCTGATCGATGACGATGCTGCGGTGCGCGAGGCTTTGGCGCAGACGCTGGAACTTGCGGATTATGTCCCTGTTCCGGTCGGATCCTTTGTTGCGGCGAAAGATCATATCAGGACAGATTTTCCGGGTGTCATCGTCTCGGACATGCGCATGCCGGGGCGCGATGGGTTTCACGTGCTGACATACGTACGCGATATCGATCCTGAATTGCCGGTGATCCTGCTGACCGGAGAAGGCGATATCCCTATGGCGGTGCAGGCCATGGGGCAGGGTGCGTTCGATTTTCTTGAAAAGCCATGTGCTGCCGCGGATTTGTTGAATGTACTACAGAGGGCCTTTGCCGCCCGGTCGCAGGTGCTGGATCAGCGCATGCAGAAATCCGAGCTGGAACGAGGCGATCCGGCGGCGCGGTTGCTGTTCGGTCTGTCTGCACAGGCCGAGGCGCTGCGTGAACGGGTGCGCTCGGTTGCACCGACAGGGGCCGAAGTGCTGATCAAGGGCCCGCCAGGCAGCGGGATATCAAAGGTTGCCGAAGTCGTCCACCTGATGTCGCCCGTTGGACAGGGTCCGTTTGTGAAACGTCCATCTGCGGGATTGAGCGCGGATGATCTGGCGCGCGGATGCGAAGATGCTGCCGGAGGATCGCTGTTTCTGGATGAAGTATCTGCCCTGCCGCAGGCCACGCAATATGTCGCGCTTGAACTGTTTGAACGCGGCACGGGTGCGCGACTTCTTGCGGGAACTACCAGCGACCTGGCAGCGGCAGCGGCAGATGGGCGCTTTAATGCCGACTTGTTTTATCGTCTGGACGTCATGCCGGTGCGAATACCGTCGCTTGCGGAACGGCCCGAGGATATTCCGATCATTTTTCGCCACTACGTCGCACAGGCGGCTGAACAGGGCGGGATCGCCGAGCCCGAAATATCGTCCGAGCATCTTGCAGCGTTGATGGCCAGCGATTGGCCGGGTAATGCGCGTTCGTTGATGTCGGCTGCGATGCGATTTGTGCTGGGCATGCCCGAAGAAGTCGCACATGCAAACGATCTGGGGCTGGTCGAGCAGATGGCGCGTGTGGAGCGATCATTGCTGATCGCCGCGCTGGGGCGGCACAACGGCAAAGCCTCGGATGCGGCCAACGCGTTGAAATTGCCGCGCAAGACATTTTACGACAAGCTGGCCCGCTATCGGATCCGCCCCGAAGACTACCGCCGATAGCGTAGGAACCTGCCGCATGTAGTCGATGAGTTTTGATTCGTTCCGTGCGATTCGAAATTAGTGCGGAAATCCGCACAACTTGGCTTTGGATTGTGCGGATTTCCGCACAGCTTCAGAATGCGAAGGAGCTATAACACTAAAAATAAACCCTAGTTAATTGATTTAAAACAATAATAATCCAAAAATGGCGAAATTGATCAAAAAGTTGTGCGACATCGTTTGATTCGTTTCACTGCCGGGCATGCGGTGCCGGTCAGGCGCCAAACGGAAAAGTTAGGTCTGGGAGGACACATTATGAAAATCCTGACAACAGCTGCGACGGCGCTGGCACTGACGGTGACGGCGACAGCTGGCATGGCGGCGTGCGACGATGGTGAAATCGTTGTGAAATTCGCGCATGTGACGAACACGGACAAACACCCCAAGGGAATTGCGGCTTCGATGCTTGAGCAGCGCGTCAATGACGAGATGCAAGGCGTAATGTGCATGGAGGTCTATCCGAACTCGACCCTGTATAACGATGACAAGGTGCTTGAGGCGATGTTGCAGGGCGACGTGCAACTGGCTGCCCCGTCATTGTCCAAATTTGAAAAATTCACCAAGCAATTCCGCCTGTTTGACCTGCCGTTTATGTTCAAGAACATTGATGCAGTGGATGCGTTCCAGGCCTCGGCCGATGGTCAGGCGATGAAGGACAGCATGCAGCGGCGCGGTTTGCAGGGACTTGAATTCTGGCACAATGGCATGAAGCAGATGTCGGCGAACCAGCCACTGGAAACTCCTGCTGACGCAGATGGTCTCAAATTCCGGGTTCAGTCTTCGGACGTGCTGGTGGCACAGATGGAAGCCATTGGCGGCAGCCCTCAGAAAATGGCGTTTTCCGAGGTCTACGGCGCCTTGCAACAGGGTGTGGTGGACGGACAGGAAAACACCTGGTCCAACATCTACGGCAAGAAATTCTTCGAGGTGCAGGATGGCATCACCGAAACCAATCACGGCATCATCGATTATCTGGTCGTGACCTCGGTCGATTGGTTGG
>JBCCIK010000133.1:0-7503 GCA_039028255.1 Pseudomonadota bacterium
ATCGGCCCCCGCCGATGCCAGGGCTTCGGCCATACCGCGCCCGATCCCGCGTTTGCACCCGGTCACCAGCGCGGTTTTTCCGCTCAGATCAAAGCTGTTTAGTATGCTCATATGTCTTTTCCCACTTTGATCAGGCTTTTCATCGCAGTCGGGTTGCTGTCCAGTGACTCGAAGGCGGCCTGAATTTCCGACAGCGGGCTGATGTCGGTGATCACGGTATCCGCCTCAATTCCGCCCGATCCTATGACGGCAATCGCCTTGTCGTAATCCTCGGGTTCATAGACCCGGGCGCCAATCAGCTTCAGCTCGCGCCAGAAAAACTGAAACAGATCAATCTTGGGCTTGGTCGCATGGATCGCCACCATCACGATCCGCGCCCGGGTGGCCGCCACCGCCGTCATTGCGTCAACACCCGGCTGTGTTCCAGAGACTTCAAACACGACATCCGCACCTTTGTCACCCGTGCGGGCATTGATCGCAGCGCTCAGATCGGCCTCGGTGGGGTTCACCGTGTCAAACCCCAGCACCTGGGCGATTGCCAGCCGGTTTGGGTTGACCTCGGAAATCACCACATTGCCACCGGCATCGCGGGCAACCATCGCCACCAATACGCCGATTGGCCCACCGCCGATCACCACAACGTCTTCGCCCGGCTGCAAACCGGACAGCCGCACGTCGTGGCACGCCACCGCCACAGGCTCGATCAGCGCGGCATGATCCATCCGCAGATCATCGGGCAGGACATGCAGCGTGTGGGCCGGTACCGTCCACAATTCCTGCATTGCCCCATCGGTATCGAGTCCGAGAAATTTCAGGTTCTGACAGATATGCATATGGCCGCGCCGGCAGGCCGGGCAGTCGCCGCAATGATCCAGCGGGCGCACGACAACTTTCTGACCGGGAGAGACTGTATCGACCCCCTCTCCCACCGTTTCGACCACACCGGACATTTCATGCCCGACCACCCGGTTAAGACCCACCCGTGCGTCCATGTTTCCGTGATAGACATGCATGTCGGTTCCGCAGATTCCGCAATAGGCGATGCGAACCGTCGCCTCGCCCGGGGCGGGCGGTTCGGCCGGTTTTGTTTCCACCGCAAAGCTTTTGTCACCCCGGTAAAATGCAGCCGAAATTTTCTGCGCAGTCATGAAAGCAACTCCTTGTGCTCTGCGTTGAGTTTATCCCAGTCGAACACAACTCCGATGCCCGGCATGTCCGGTGCCACGGCCAGGTGGTCCTGCACCACCAGCGGGCGGATTGTGTATTGATCAATCGGGAAGGAATGAACCTCCAGCCACCCGGCATTGGGCTGTGCCGATACCAGGCTGACATGAAGCTCCTGCATTCCGTGACTGCACACCGGTATGCCATGCGCGGCACTCAGCGCAGCAACTCGCAGCCATCCGGTGATCCCGCCGCAATTTGAGGCATCCGGTTGAATGAAACTCAGGCCAGCAGAGTCAAGCGCATATTCGAACTCGTGGATCGTATGCAGGTTTTCCCCCATCGCCAGCGGTACGCCGGTCTCGGCTGCAATCCGCCCGAAGCCCTTGTAATCGTCGGGAATTATCGGCTCTTCGAACCACAGGACATCATAGTCGGAAAACCCTCGCGCGGCCTCGATGGCCTCTGGCACGGTCATCGAAAAATTTGCGTCAACCATGAAGTACCGCTCTGACCCCAAAAGTTCGCGCACCGCCTTTGCCCGGTTCAGATCTATGGCCAGATCCGGCTGCCCGACCTTGATCTTGACGGCGTTAAAGCTCCGGGCCAGGTAGCCCTCGGTCTGCGCCAGCAGTTTTTCCAGTGGGAAGTTCAGATCAATGCCGCCGGCATAGGCCTTGCACCGGTTCGACACACCACCCGCCATCCTCCACAGCGGCGTGCCATTTTGCCTGCCGCGCAAATCCCACAAGGCAATATCTACGGCTGAAATGGCAAAAGAGGCGATCCCTCCACGGCCCACATAGTGCACGTGCCACTGCATTGCGTCATACAGATCTTCGACCTGGCTGGCGTCTTTTCCGATCAGAAACGGAGTCAGGTCATGTTCGATCATGGCCAGAATGGCGTGCGCGCCCTTGCCGCCTGTATAGGTATAACCGGTGCCCTCGGCGCCATCCGCGGTGCGGACAGTGACCGTGACCAACTGAAAAAACGTGTGGTCGCCATGTTTGGCGTCGACCAGGACTTCGGCAAGCGGAACATTGAAGAGACGCGCCTCAACCGATTGAATCACATTCATGAAACGAAGCTCTGATTTATTGCTGGCGCACAGTTTTGTGCCATGTTCCATTCTTGAAATTTAGCAGGTTAAACACAAGACCCGGAATAAGGATTGTGCATAAAGTCTTCGATGGATGACCCCGATAGGCGGACATTCCGGTCAAGGGCACGGCAGCCCAAAGTCACATTAGGGATGGGCGACCCACCGAAGGGGCGCATTGGCCCAATCAAAGAGGAGATAGCACCAACAGGACAGGCTGGTCCCAATGCTCCGAACCGGTGTGATTGCCGGTTTGTTCAGGCGGTCCCACGCACCGGGCGATCATTCTCGATGTTGAAGATCATGCCATCCAGCAGTTCGTCCAGATCCGGCCGCGCGGCAGGGCCATTGGAAATATCTACCAGCATCAATGTGCCGTCAGGGCGCATCGCAAACGTGCCGGGTTCGGCAAACGGAGTCGTTGTCTCGGCCTCGGACAACGGCTTGGACACGTAAAGCCCCAATGCTCGCATCTGCGGCCGTGTCATTCCGTAGCACAGATCGAAAGTCCAGCCGAATTCCTCGCGATCGGCCTGCGCCTTTTCCCGCGTGTCGGCAGAAACCACGATCACGTCCATCCGGGTGGTCCAGTCCTCAATCTGGGCATTGAGTTTGTTCAGATACCGCTTGCAGCGCGGACAATGGCGACCGCGATAGACGACAAGAAGGCTCCAACGGTCTTTGGGCCGGCCAATTTCGCGCACACCGCCGTCAACATGGGCAAATTCTGTTGGATCAACGGCAATTCCGACGCGCGGTTTCGAGCTGTTCACTGGATGTCCTTTCAGCAGTAATTTCGCGGCAACCTAGAGCCTCCCGCGCGGGAACGGAACTCTGCGCGATGATCGACATCGCCTGCTGGCGCAATTGTTATTCGCAGCCATCAAACAGGATCGATTGCTTTTGGTCCTGATCCCTTTGGCACATGGCGAAATCGTCATCGTGCAACCGGCCGCGCGGCGCATTGGCCACCTCGAAATGTCCGTAGTCATCCCGGCCCGCGACCAGCGCGACCAGAGTTTTTGCACCGCTTTCCTGCCTCATTGCCGGTTTGATATAGCGGATCGCCGCGCCGATGCGCCTGTCGCCGGTCAGGTTGGGCCCAGACGCATGAAACAAGTGCCCGTGATGCATCGACGCCTGCCCGGCCAGCAAAGCGGCTGCCACAGCGTCTTCTTCCGCCACATCGACCGCGATTTCCTGCCCCCGCGACAGCAGGTTGTTGTCGCTGAACGTATCGATATGTTCGACAATTCGGCTTTTGTGAGAGCCAGGGACAAATTTCATGCATCCGCTGTCGACCGAAGCGTCTGAGATCGCCACCCAACAGGTTACTTCCTCGGCATCATCCAGTCCCCAATAGGTCAGGTCCTGATGCCAGGTCACAATTTGCGGAGAGCGCGACTCTTTTACAAACAGCCCGCCGTTCCAGACCATCAGGTCAGGACCGAGCACCGCCGAAGCAGCAGCAATCAGGTTCGGATGTCGGATCAGAGTGTCAAAAGACGGCAACAGCCGGTCGGGATAGGTATATAGCAGTTTCAGGCGCGCCGGATCATCTGACAGCTCGGCCTCGGCGGTTTCGAAATCCGTGCGCAAAACTTGCGCTTCTTCGGCCGTCAGAATGTCAATGGGCGCAACAAACCCATCAGTTTCATAGGCCTTTGCCATGTCAGAAACCGCTTGGGCCATTGCTTTTCCTTCAGAACTGCAAATGAACTTGGCTGCGCAATTGCGGGCGGAAACGGCGCCAGAGGCAATTTTTGCCCCGACACCATCAAAACCAACCACGACAGGTTGGTCAACCAAATGCAGTCGATCTTGCATCACTCAAACCGCAGTCCCCCGAGGTCTGGTTGATACCGGAGAGATTCGGATGACCGTTGAATGGCCCCTTTTGACTGACAGGCGTTTGGTGCCCGGCCGCTATGTTAACGAGTTGCCAAAAGAGCCAAAGTGACAACAATCAGCAACGATCCCGCCATCGCGATATTGATCAGCCGCTGAGTTCTCTGGCCGAGGTTCAGGCTGCCCAGCCTTGCGCCGGCACCCAGCCAGATCAGATGAACGGGTAACCAGATTGCGTTGAACAGCCCAACCTTGACAATGACCTCCCAAACCGGGGCATCGGGCAGAAACGCAAACCCAGAAAACAGCGTAGCGCTCACGACATACGCCTTTGGGTTAATGAACTGAAGGGCCAGCCCGTTAACAAACCCAAGCGGCGTTTGAGCCGGAGAAAAGCCGATCCTTGACCCGGCGCTGGCGATGCGCCAGGCCAGATAAACAAGATAGCCAACAGAGGCAAAAAGCAGCACGATCCGCAATGATGGCACCGTCAGCACGACGCCTGCCACGCCGGTCACAACCAGCATCATGTTGACGAACCCGCCCAGCATCAGGCCGGCCACAAACCCAAGACCCGCGCGATAGCCAAACGCCGCACCTATGCCGGCCGTGGTCAAGACCCCCGGTCCCGGCGTGATCAGCAAAAAGAACACCGCAACGACAAATTCAATCATTTGTCACTGCCGGCCTGTTACAAGTCCCGACATTCCGGTACAGCGCTGATGACCGTGCCGTCGCTGAGATGTTGCAGCAGGTTGTCCACCGTCAGTGCGCCCATGGCGGCGCGTGTCTCGACGGTGGCACTGCCCGCATGCGGCAACAACACAATGTTGGGCAAATCACGCAGCGCTTGCGGTACTTTTGGTTCGGCTTCAAACACGTCCAGACCGGCCCATCCCAGTTTTCCGTTTTGCAGGGCGTGAACAAGCGCGACTTCGTCCACAACGGACCCCCGGCTGACATTGATCAGAGTCCCGGTCGGCCCCAGCGCCGCCAGCACATCGGCATCGACGATCTTGTTGGTCGACGGCCCGCCCGGCGTGATACAGATCAGCACGTCCACATTCTCGGCCATGCGGGCCAGGTTGTCATAATAACGGTACGGGACATCTTTTGGGGTGCGCGAGTGATAGACGATCTCGGCATTCCAGGGCTGCAACTTGTCTGCAATTGACTGACCGATGCGGCCAAGGCCTAGAATGCCGACCGTCTGATTGTCGGCGCTGCGGGTCAGCGGTGCATTGCCCTTGGATTCCCAGTCACCCGATCGCACATAGGCATCATCACGGACAAGTTCGCGATAACAGGCCAACATCAGCAGGACGGCCGTTGTTGCGACCTCTTGGTTCAGCACATTTGGCGTGTGCGTGACGAGGATTCCGCGTTGCGCGGCGGCGCCGGCATCCACTGCGTCATATCCGACCCCATAAACGCTGATGATTTTCAAGTTGGGCAGGCGCGCCATCAGGTTGGGCGGCACTCCGTCATGACCGTTGGTAATCACATGGGTGATCTGTGCCGCGTCAAAATCATCAGGCTGGTGGATGGTAAAGGCCTCTTCCAGCCGCGTCCGCATGACATCGGTGATACTGCCGATTTGCAGGAGATCAGGCATCTTGACGCACTGTCTGGCGCTGCTGGCCCAGGCCCTGGATCGACAGTTCCATTACATCCCCGGTTTTGAGGTAAACCGGTTCCGGCTTCATCCCCATCCCGACACCCGGCGGTGTGCCCGTCGTGATGACATCGCCCGGGTGCAGCGTGAACAACTGGCTCAGATGCTCGATGATTTCCGCCACTGTAAAGATCATTGTGGCGGTGTTTCCCGTTTGCATCCTTGCGCCATTGACATCCAGCGACATATCCAGGTTCTGCGGGTCTTCGATCTCGTCCCGTGTGACCAGCCACGGGCCGGTCGGTCCGAAAGTGTCACAGGATTTGCCCTTGGTCCATTGCCCGGTCAGCTGAGTCTGGAAATGGCGTTCCGACACGTCGTTGACGATGCAATACCCGGCGACATGATCCAGCGCCGCCTCCTTGGTCACATATTTCGCGATCTTCCCAATCACCACTCCCAGTTCGACTTCCCAGTCCGTACGGGTGGACCCGCGCGGCATGATCACGTCGTCATATGCCCCGACAATGGCCGAGTTTGCCTTGAAGAAAAGGATCGGATGTTCGGGAATCGCCGCGCCGGTTTCGGCCGCATGATCGGAATAGTTCAGACCAATGCAGAGAAACTTGCCGATATTGCCGACGCAGGCACCGATCCTTTGCTCTCCCTCAACGACGGGCAAGCTGGCCGGATCAATGGCCCGCAATCTGTCAAGGCTGGCTTCGTCCAGCACCTCGCCTGTGATATCGGACACATGACCCGACAGGTCACGCAGCAGGCCAGCGGGATCGAGCAGCGCCGGTTTTTCAGCGCCCGGAGCACCGTATCGGAGGAGTTTCATGAGCTTTCCTTTTTAGTGATTGTCGCGCGGCATGAAATTGCGCGAGATGTCCTGGTATTTGTCAGCGCCATTCAGTGTCATCCCCTGATCCAGCCGTCCGACCCGTTCGCGGAACAGTTCTTGCCAGGGTGACTGGCTGACCGGAATGTCAAATCCGCCATTGGCCTCCAGCAACCGGGCCCGTTCGTTCAGTTCATCCAAAGGCACCAGCATATCCGCCGTTCCCTTGCCCAGATCAATGCGCACGCGGTCGCCGGTTTGCACAAGCGCCAGACCGCCGCCATCTGCCGCCTCGGGCGAGGCGTTGAGGATCGACGGGCTGCCGGAGGTGCCCGATTGGCGTCCGTCACCGATACAAGGGAGGGCGTCGACCCCTTTCTTGATCAGATAGGAGGGCGGGCGCATGTTCACCACTTCGGCCGCGCCAGGATAGCCTTTGGGTCCGGCGCCGCGCATGATCAGGACGCAATTTTCGTCGATATTCTCTGACGGGTCGTCGATGCGGTGGTGAAAATCCTCGGGGCCGTCAAACACGATAGCCCGGCCTTCGAATGCGTCTGGGTCATCGGGGTTGGACAGATAGGTTTTGCGAAACGCCGGCGAGATCACCGAGGTTTTCATGATCGCGCTTTCAAACAGGTTGCCCGACAGGTTGATGAACCCGGCCTGCCCGATCATCGGGTCCCGCGTGGTTCTGATGACATCAGGATTGCCGGATCTTTGCGCGGCGCAATTCTCGCCCATGGTGCGTCCATTTACCGTCAGTGCATCCGGGTGAGGCAGCAGATCGCCAGCTATCAATTCTCCCACCACCGCAGGAACCCCACCCGCGTGCTGGTAATCTTCGCCAAGGTATTTTCCGGCAGGCTGCATATTGACGAGAAGGGGAATGTGATGGCCCAGGTTTTGCCAGTCATCATTGTCCAGCCGGAC
>JBCCIK010000134.1:0-7460 GCA_039028255.1 Pseudomonadota bacterium
CGATTTCACACGTGCCGTGCAGACCGCAGCGCGCGAGTTTGCGCCGGACCTGTTTATCGTGACCGGTCCGGGCGCGACCCTGGGCGGAGCGGTTGCGCAATCGCTGGTTCTGGCGGACTGGCGCGGTATGACGGACAGGGCCGCCTTTCTTGCGCAACAGGAAACGAACCCCATACTGGTCGCAATGGGTCGGGACAATCAGCGGCCGATTGCAACGGGCTGACGCAGAACCGGCGTCGGCGCGCGAACCGAAGAGGAGCACTTTGATCAACCCCGAATATTCATTCTGGCGCGATACGTGCGGCGAAACCCCGTTAGGCTCTGCGCTGTCGTCAGATCTGAGCGTCGACCTCGCTGTGATCGGAGGTGGCTATACCGGCTGCTCGGCTGCATTGCATGCTGCGCAGGCGGGCGCGTCCGTGTGCCTGCTTGAGGCGCAAGAAATCGGCTATGGTGGGTCCGGGCGCAATGTCGGGCTGGTCAATGCGGGCCTTTGGCTGCCCCCGGATGACATCCGATCAAATCTGGGACATGTCGCAGGGGACCGGTTGATCAGATTGCTGGGGCAGGCTCCGTCTGATGTCTTTGCTTTGATCGACAGACATGACATCGCCTGCGCGCCGGTTCGCAACGGCACCTTGCATTGCGCGCATTCTCAGGCCGGGCTTCGAGATTTGCAAAAGCGTCACGATCAAATGTGCAAGGCGGGCGCCCCGGTCGAGTTGCTGTCTGCTAAGTCCGCCGAAGAACGCACAGGCAGCGCAGATTTTCACGGCGCGGTGTTCGACCCCCGGGCAGGAACAATCCAGCCCCTGGCCTTTGCCATCGGCCTGGCACGGGCCGCAGCCGCAGCGGGGGCGAAAATACAGGCGCGCAGCCCGGTCCAGGGGCTGCATCGTCACAACGGCGATTGGGTCTTAAAAACGCCTCAGGCAACGGTGCGGGCCGGTGCCGTTGTGCAGGCGACAAACGCGTATCATCACGGGCTGTCAAAGACCGCGCCAGCCTATGTTCCGGTCTATTATTTCCAGTGTGCAACGCCGCCCCTGTCCCACAATCTACGGGCCGGTATTCTGCCTGGTGGCGAAGGATGCTGGGATACTGGATTGATCATGACGTCTTTCCGGCTGGACGATGCAGGGCGGATGATCATTGGCGGGATGGGACGTCTTGAACATGCGGGTCAACGCCTGCATCTGGCGTGGGCGCGTCGCAAACTGGCCGCCCTGTATCCCCAATTGGCAGACCAGCCTCTGAACCATGTCTGGCACGGGCGCATCGCTATGACGTCGGACCACATCCCCAAGATTACCCAGCTTGGACCAAATGCTCTGTCAGCGCATGGGTTTTCCGGGCGGGGTATAGGACCGGGAACCGTGTTCGGCAGGCTGATGGCGGAAAGTCTTCTGAATAACGATCCGCAGCGATTGCCGGTGCCCGCTGTATCCGGGCATGGTGAACGATGGGTTGGTTTGCGGCGCACCTTTATCGAAACCGGCGCTATACTGAACCATCTTGTCAAGGCGCGCCCGTGACGGTTCAGACCCATTGGGCGATCTCAGCATCAATGCCGTCGCGGCAGGGCAGGGCGTGGCTTGGCAAAGGTGGTGCTGTCGTACGCCGAGCTGGCAAAAGGACGTTTGACCAGACCGTTTGATCAAAGTCAGACCGATAATCCTCGAGTTTGTATCGACGCATTAAAATGCCTGCGGCATCCGAAACCGGTCGCTCTGATGCGCGACTGACAGCTCTTGCACGCGTGAGGCGCGGCAGGTCTGGAGCACCGGCCTGTTAAAACTGATTGCGCGCAATATGGACGCCGGGCCTTTGCTGCACTAACGTCCGACCTGACCCAGTGAAACCTGATCAGCAGGCGCGAGGTAAATTCATGGAATACCACAGTCCAGCCAGCTTTGCCGAGGCATCGGCTTTGGCGGCGAATTCAACAGGCATCACCCGTTTTCTGGCCGGAGGCACGGACGTTCTTGTGCAGCTGCGCTCGGATCTGGTGGCGCCTGACACGCTAATCGATATCAAGAAAATCAATGGCGTAGGCGATATTACACGCAACGCGGACGGCAGTTGGACCCTGGGCGTTGCGGCCACCGGGGCTGAAATGAGCGAACATCCGGATCTGGGCCGCGAATGGCCAGGTATTGTCGAGGCGATGGACATGATCGGTTCGACTCAGGTGCAGGGGCGCGCAACGCTGACCGGCAATCTGTGCAACGGCTCTCCGGCGGCGGATTCGGTGCCTGCGATGGTGGCCGCAGGCGTCACGGTCATTGCAACCGGCCCGGATGGCGATCGTGAGGTCCGCGTCGAAGATATTCCGACCGGTCCTGGTAAAACCTCATTGGCCAAAGGTGAACTGATCTCGGCAGTGAACATCCCGGCGCGCGGGGACATGGCGGGTGATGCGTATCTGCGATTCATTCCCCGCACCGAAATGGATATCGCTGTGGTCGGCGTTGGCGTGAGCCTGCGTCTGGATGGCGATATCGTGACTGAGGCGCGCGTTGCGCTGGGTGCCGTCGCTCCGACCGTTCTGTTGGTCGGGGATTGCGCCGCTGCGATCATCGGCAGCCCGCTGGATGACACCGCATTGAATGCCCTTGCCGCTGCGGCGTCCGCCGCCTGCAATCCGATTGATGACAAACGTGGCACAGTCGCGTTCCGGACCGAAGTTGCCGGCGTGTTGGCCAAACGTGCGGCAAAGATCGCCTATGCCCGCGCGAAGGGAGAAGAAAAATGAGTAAGCTCCATGTATCCACTACTGTGAATGGGGACGCGGTTGAATACCTGTGCGATCCGCGCGAAACCCTGCTGGATTGCTTGCGCGACAAGCTGAACCTTACCGGCAGCAAAGAAGGCTGCGGCACCGGCGATTGCGGGGCCTGTTCGGTCACTGTTGATGGCCGTCTGATCTGTTCCTGCCTGATGCTTGGCGCCGAAGCCGAAGGCAAAGAAATCGAAACGGTCGAAGGGATCGCCGACGGGGACGTGCTGCACCCGTTGCAAAAAAAGATGATCGAATACGCAGCCCTGCAATGTGGCATCTGCACTCCGGGCATTCTGGTCGCCGCCAAATCGCTGCTGGAAAAGAACCCCGACCCGTCAGAAGAGGAAACCCGATACTGGCTGGCAGGCAATCTGTGCCGGTGCACGGGCTATGACAAGATCATACGCGCGGTGATGGATACGGCGGCTGACTTACGGGAGGCTTCATAATGGCACTGGACGATCGCAAATCAGAATTCAGCTTTGTTGGCACGCGCCCAAACCGTCCCGACGGGCTGGACAAGGTGACCGGACGCGCCAAATTCGGTGCGGATATTACAGCACCCGGCATGCTGCACGGCGCCATACTGCGTTCTCCTCATGCTCATGCGCGGATCGTGAAAATCGATACTTCAAAGGCAGAGGCACACAAGGATGTCAAAGCCGTCATCACCCGCGCGGACTTTGCCGAAGTCCCGTTCAGGCCCGGTCTGGAAGGTGAATTCTGGAACGTGCTGGAAAATGTAATGGCCGGCGAAAAGGCCCTGTATGACGGCCACGCGGTTGCGGCTGTTGCCGCAACAACAGCCTTGGCGGCGCGCGATGCGCTCAAGCTGATCGCCGTCGATTACGAGGTTCTGCCGCATGTCACCGATGTCGATAAGGCGATGGCCCCGGATGCACCTGTCATCCGCGACGGGGCCGCAGATTATTCCGTGCCCGCAGGGATGCATCCCAACGTCGTCCGCTATCACGAAAGCGGTCACGGCGATGTCGAAGCTGGCTTTGCCGAGGCCGATTTGGTCATCGAAGACAGCTTTGCAACCGAGGCGACCCATCAGGGTTACATCGAACCTCACGCGTGTCTTGGCGCGATGGGAAGTGACGGCAAAGGTGAATTGTGGTGCACCACACAGGGTCACTGGATCGCACAAAAGACCTGTGCCGCGCTGCTGGGGATCGAAACCTCGCAACTGCGTGTGACGGCCTCGGAGATTGGTGGCGGCTTTGGCGGCAAGACCACCGTTTTCATTGAACCCGTTGCCTTGGCGCTGAGCCGCAAGGCAAACCGTCCGGTCAAGATTGTAATGACCCGGTCCGAGGTGTTCCGGGCCACCGGGCCCACGGCTTCGGCTTCGATGGACGTCAAGATCGGCATGAAAAAGGACGGTACGATTGCAGCGGCTCAGGGGGTTTTCCGTTTGCAGGGCGGTGCTTTTCCCGGCGCGCCGGGCGATATGACCGCCATGTGCGCCTTTGCCCCGTATAACCTGAGCAATGTCCGCCAGATCGGCTATGACGTCATGTCTAACCGCCCAAAACAGGCCGCCTATCGCGCGCCGGGTGCCCCGATGGGTGCGTTTGCCGTCGAATCCGTGATTGACGAGCTTTGCAAAAAACTGGGTCTCGATCCGATCGAGGTGCGCTTGAAAAACGCGGCCCATGAAGGCACCAAGGCCAGTTATGGTCCACGGTTCGAGCGGATCGGTCTGGTCGAAACACTGGAAGCCGCTAAGGCGCACCCTCACTACGCGGCGCCACTGAAACCGGGGCAGGGACGCGGTATTTCCTGCGGTTTTTGGTTCAACCACGGCGGCGAAACCTCGGTCTCGCTGGCCTTGTCCGAGGATGGTTCGGCACAGTTGATGGTCGGCACGCCCGATGTCGGCGGTTCGCGCGCATCGATGGCATTAATGGCGGCCGAGGTTTTGGGCATTCCCTACGAGAACATACGCGTCACCATCGCTGATACGGCGACACTGGGCTACAACGATGTCAGCCATGGATCGCGCGTGACCTATGCTTCGGGTCTGGCCACTATCGAAGCAGCCAGGCATGCGGTTGAAAAGCTGTGCGAGCGTGCTGCGTCAAAATGGGATATCCCGGTTGAGGCTGTGAAATGGGACAACGGCTGTGCTGTCCCATCGGGGCCCAATGCAGGCACCTTCGAACCACTGCCACTGGCTGAAATTACTGCCGAGATGGGCGCAACCGGAGGTCCGATTTCGGGCCATTTTGAGGCCACTCCGGAAGGCGCAGGTGTATCCTTTGGCACGCATATCGTCGATGCCGAGGTTGACCCGGAAACCGGCAAGACCAGCATTATCCGCTACACGGTCATACAGGACGCGGGCAAGGCGATCCATCCAACTTACGTTGAAGGTCAGTATCAGGGTGGTGCCGCACAGGGCATAGGTTGGGCGCTGAACGAGGAATACATCTATGGCGATGACGGGCGATTGCAGAATTCGATCTTTTTGGACTATCGCATCCCGGTCGCCAGCGACCTGCCGATGATCGATACGGTCATTGTCGAAGTGCCGAATCCAGGCCACCCTTTCGGCGTTCGCGGTGTGGGCGAGACCGGCATTGTGCCACCACTGGCCGCCATCGCAAATGCCGTATCCCATGCCGCAGGCGTGCGTATGCGGCAATTGCCGATGTCGCCGCCGCGCATTCTGGCGGCGCTGAAGGACAATGGTTGAAGTTCACCTGTGGTCCGGGCTGCGGTCGCTGACCGGGGGGTGCCAGGTGGTCGAGGTTCACGCCGGCACCACTGGTGAAATCCTGCGTGAACTGGTGCGTGCGCATCCGCAGCTGCAAGCCCCGATTGACGCAGGTGTGTCCATCGCCATCGACGGTCGCGTCATTTCAAGTGGCTTGACCGAACCGGTCCCGGATGGCAGCGAGGTTTATCTGATGCAACGCCTGAGAGGCGGCTAACCCGCCGACCACGGCTGGCGGCCAACCATGTGATCGGCTTCGGCGGTGATCTCGTTCATGTGGTTTTCAAGACTTTGGCGCAGCGCTTCAATCTGATCATCCGAAGCTTTGCGCGGCACAGGATCGGTCCATTCACGGCATAGAAACACGCCTTGGTTGCGCCACGGGCGTGGCATCAGAAGGCGATCCCAGGTGCCCGCTTCGCGACCATGCCGGACCGAGTATGTAATCCCGAAGACCCGTTTGCCAGAGGCTCGGGCCCAGATTAGCGGAACCGTTGATGACACCCGCTCGGGGCCGCGCGGGCCATCGGCGGCAATACCGATCGATATCCCCTGTTTCATCTTGCCCAGAACTTCCCGCGACAGCGCCACGTGACGCTTGTGGCTGGACATGGCAATCGTGTCCATGCCGAACAGCTTTTGCACCCGCCCGACCATGCTGCCTGCGCGCGCGGCCGAGGTAATCGAACAGATGCGGCCCTTGTCCAGCGGAAAGAAATAAGGCGATTGCGCCAGTCGCTGGTGCCACAAAACCACGATCACCGGTTCGCCCTGCTCGGCCAGCCGATCCAGATCGTCATACCCGACGCGTTGCCAGCTTGTGTTCCGGTTTACCATCCGTATGTAACCTGCAATACGCCGCGCCGCCCAGTTCAGGGCCCGTTCGCTGCTGGCGATTTTCTTGCGTATGTTCACGGATGGCGTCCTTTCGGGTGACCAAACGGTGTCTTATAGAACTCACCGCCGCGCGCAACGGGTTTATCAGCTGGGCCAGGATTGCAGAATGTAAAAAAGTCTCTTGAGTCCGCCGCCCGGCTGGCATATCTGAAGCGCACCTTAGGGGTATAGCTCAGTTGGTAGAGCGACGGTCTCCAAAACCGTAGGTCGCGGGTTCGAACCCTGCTGCCCCTGCCATTAAAATCAATCACTTAGATGTACACTTAGTTGCCCGCGCGAAAAATTTTGTGCGTTTTTTTGTGCGTTTTTTTGTGCGTTTTTCAGAAAAGACGCGTAAATCGGGCCGCGATTCCACGTCCAGCGCCTTTTCTCGCAATTGTTGAATAGCCCCGAACGTCTGGCGGAAACAGATACGAGTGATGCAAGCTTGAGCGCAAAGGATCGTTCACTCTTTCTTCCCCGACTTTGTGCACAATGCTCC
The DNA here is from genome assembly GCA_039028255.1 of Pseudomonadota bacterium. Lineage (GTDB taxonomy): Bacteria > Pseudomonadota > Alphaproteobacteria > Rhodobacterales > Rhodobacteraceae > Ruegeria. The sequence continues at coordinate 6,886 of JBCCIK010000134.1, forward strand.
GGTATCTGGGAATTAAGTATCAGGAGGATATGGTGACCAACATGAACTGCGTTTCAACGCTCAATTAGTCACCAAAATGATGCCGATGCAACTTTTGCTCCAAGTCGATACGGCAGTAACCTAGGTCGAGCAATTCCCGATCCGTCATCCGCATCAATTCACGTCTCTGCCTATGGTACAGCGCACGCTTGGCGCGCATGGCCTTTCTTTCTTCCGGAGTGGAAAAAAACCGTGAAAAAAAGCCGCCCTGGGCCACTGTATCAGCATAAGCCATTTGTATTACTCCTACTGAAGAGGTCTTCCTGAACAGCAAGATGGGTCGCGAATTAGAATCACACGTAAAGAGAGCGTTAACTTTGGTTCAGCTGCGAGAAGTGGTGGTAATTGTAGCCCTTCGATGAGACTGGGAACAACCCGCCCGGCACCCAGCAGAAACCAGCAAGAAGCCCATGTGCTTTCCTGCAAGTAGGAAATGGTTGCCATATTTTAGTCTAAGAATTTGCATTTGAATCAGGGGATGTAAGCGTGTGTTCTTTCCAAAAGCACAGGAGATTAAGTTGATCGATTTTGATCCC
>JBCCIK010000135.1:0-7395 GCA_039028255.1 Pseudomonadota bacterium
GGATCAACATTGCCTATTTCCTGAACGATCCGGTTGATCTGATCGGCCTTGCCTTGCTTGTGATACTGGCCAAAGGCATCATTCTTTTCATTGTCGGCAAAGCCTTCAAACTGAAAGGCCGGGATCTGTGGTTATTCACGCTTGGACTGGCGCAGGCGGGTGAGTTCGGCTTTGTTCTATTGGCCTTTTCGACACAACAGAATGTGATCCCGCCGGACCTGTCACAAAAGCTGTTGATGATCATCGCGCTGACCATGCTGATCACGCCACTGCTGTTCATCCTGTTTGATCTGCTTTCGCGCAAACTGACTGAGACAAGCACCGTACCGGAACCCGACGAGATTGATGAAAAAGGCCCCGTGATCATCGCCGGTATCGGACGTTTCGGCCAGATCGTGAACCGCCTGGTGCGCGCAAGCGGTTTCAAAACCATCGTGCTGGACCACGATATCGAAACGATCCAATTGATGCGCCGCTTTGGCGTCAAAGGCTTTCTGGGCGATCCGACCCGGCCGGAACTGCTGCGGGCAGCGGGATTGGAAAAAGCTGCGGTTCTGGTGGCGGCCATGGATGATCGCAAACAGGTCACGCGGCTGGTCGGCTTTGCCCGCCGTCAGCGCCCGGATCTTCACATCATCGCCCGTGCCCACGACCGTACCCATGTGTACGAACTGTATCAGGCCGGGGCAAACGACATCGTGCGCGAGATGTTCGACAGCTCATTGCGCGCGGGGCGTTATGTTCTGGAGAACATAGGTCTCAGCGAATATGAGGCTGCTCAGGCAGAGCAGACCTTTTATCATCACGATCGGCGATCCGTGCGTGATCTGGCCGAACTCTGGATACCCGGCATGCCAACCGCAGAAAACAAGAAGTACATCGAACGGGCACAGAAACTGGAGAAAGATCTGGAAACCGCGCTTTTGGAATTGGCGGAAGAACACGCCAAAAAATCCGCCTGACCGACATGTCGGTCAGGCCGCCGGATCATCCGTCGGTGACCCCTGCTTCGGCAAACGTGGCCATGCCGGAGTGACAGGTAAGCGCGCTTTTCAAAATGTTGATGGCCAGGGCGCCACCGCTACCCTCGCCCAGCCGAAGACCAAGCGACAGCAGCGGTTCTTTTCCAAGTTTCACCAGCATTGCGCCATGCGCGCTTTCCGCGCTCTGATGCCCGGCGATCGTGTGATCCAGTACATCGGATGAGACCTGCGCAAGGCACGCGGCTGCGGCCGAGCAGATAAATCCGTCCAGTATTACAGGGATACGCAGCACCCGTGCGGCAGCGATTGCACCCGCCATGGCTGCAATCTCGCGCCCGCCCAGACAACGCAGGATTTCCAGACCATCCTGCGCCGTATGCAAGGCCACGCCTTCGGCCACGACGCGGGTTTTATTGGCCAGACCCGCATCGTCAACGCCGGTGCCGCGCCCGGTCCAGTCTGCGGCGTTACCTCCGAACAGGGCGCAGGCGATTGCAGCTGCCGATGTGGTGTTGCCAATTCCCATTTCGCCAACGACCAGCAGGTCAGCCGCGGGATCCACGGCCTGCCAACCTGTGCGCAATGCGGCCAACAGGTCATCTTCGGACATGGCCGGGGCTTGCGTGAAATCCGCGGTTGAACGATCCAGGTCAAGGGCGTGAACATCCATGCGCGCACCCGCAGCTTTTGCCAGTTGATTGATCGCGGCCCCGCCATGTTCAAAATTCATGACCATCTGCATGGTGACTTCTGACGGAAAAGCCGAAACGCCCTGCGCCGTTACACCGTGATTTCCTGCAAACACGATCACCTGCGGATTGGTGATTGTCGGGCGCGACGTTCCGCGCCACCCTGCATACCAGATCGCCAGTTCTTCCAGCCGCCCCAGCGCGCCCGGCGGCTTGGTCAATTGGCCATTTCGATCCGCCGCGCCCTGACTGGCGGTCGCATCGGGGCCGGGCGCCTGGATCAGCGCATCACGGAAACTCTTTAAATCCATAAGATCGGGCAGCATCAAAGCCTCATTGCATCACAGTGGTCCTGCGTGTTTAACCGAAGCGACCGGTGCAACAAGACCCCGAAAGGTGCGTGAGTGCGAAAAAACGACACCAGACCCTTTTCGTTATGGGATATTCCCCTGGCACTGGTCCTTTTGACACGGCTGCCGCTGCCGCGACTGCCGGCACCGGTCTTTTCAAGACAGGCGCAGGCGGTGTGGGCGTTTCCCGTCGTTGGTCTGATTGTAGGCGTACTGGGGTGTGCGGGCGGATGGATTGCAATGGCTGTCCATCTGCCGTCACTTGCGGCCGCAACCGTGGTTGTCGCCATCCTGATTGTTGCAACAGGCGCAATGCACGAGGATGGTCTGGCCGATACATTCGACGGTCTGTGGGGCGGGTTCACACCGGACCGGCGGCTGGAGATCATGAAAGACAGTCAGATCGGCACGTATGGTGTGCTGGCGCTTGTGATCTGGCAAGGGCTGCGTATCGCGGCGCTTGCAGCAATTCTGGGCGCTGGCGTGATCTGGCCGATCATTGCCGCCTGTGTCCTATCCCGCGCCCTGATGCCGATTCTGATGGGCGGGCTGCCGCATGCGCGCAGTGAAGGTCTGAGCCATTCCGTGGGCACCCCGGCGCTCATTGCGACAATCATGTCTGTGGGTCTGGCAGTTTTGGTTGTGCTGTTGCTAGGCGGCACCCGGATCATCGTCCCCGGCCTGTGTGCCGCGTTCACTGTTGCCGTTCTCGGGATGATTGCCAAAAGAAAGATCGGCGGTCAGACCGGCGACATTCTTGGAGCCTCGCAGCAAATGGCGGAAATCTCGTTTCTGTTGGCGTTTGCAGCAGGGCTTTAGGCACGCACTGGCCCGACGGCCGGGTCCAGGATCAACCGGCGTGGCACACAAAAGGCCGCCCCGCTGCGACGGCCTTTTGTTTTGAAACATCGTGAAATCAGGCGGCTGCGGCGCGCGAGGTCAGAACCTCATCCACCTGTTTGGCGGCCGATACTTCGCCGGCCCCCGACACGGCAGCAACTTCGCGGGTCAAACGTTCCAGCGCGGCTTCGTACAACTGACGCTCGGAATAGCTCTGCTCGCGCTGATCATCGGTGCGGTGCAGGTCGCGGACCACCTCAGCGATCGAGATCAGATCACCCGAGTTGATCTTTTGTTCATATTCCTGCGCCCGGCGCGACCACATAGCACGTTTAACCTTGGCCTTGCCTTTGAGCGTCTTCATCGCCTGGCCGATCACATCCGGCGAACTGAGCGAGCGCAGCCCGGATTCAGTGACCTTGTTGGTCGGCACCCGCAGAGTCATTTTGTCTTTCTCAAATGAGATCACGAACAGCTCGAGCGTGAAACCCGCGACATCCTGTTCCTCGATCGATATGATCTGGCCTACGCCATGTGCGGGGTAGACAACATAGTCGTTCGGGCGGAACTCAAGCTTTTTCGACTTTGTCATTCGGTTTTTCCTTGGTTGCAGATCGGGGTTCAGGCAACAAAACACCACGAGCGGGGAGTTTTTCAGCCCCGGCAGGCGGTGGTTTTGTCAAAAATTCAGAACTCCAAAGTGAGCATACTTACGGAGTGCATCCCAATCTCATTCATCATGTGAGGCTAAGTATATCACAGAATTGCGACAGCCGGAAGTTGACCCTACGACAATTGTTATAAATCACCGTTTATTCAGAAACTTGCGCCGCAGTCCTGATGTAGAGACGCCGATATTGGCCGGCGAATCAGTTATCCGCCTTCACCCGGTGCCGCGATAAAGTACTTTTCCATCTTGCCGTCTTCACCGTCCCGCTCCTCTGCGTCCGGCAACGGGTCTTTCTTTGTGACGATGACCGGCCATTCTTCGGCGTATTTTCTGTTGAATTCAACCCAATCATCCATGCCTGGCTCGGTATCCGGACGGATGGCATCTGCCGGGCATTCCGGTTCGCAGACACCGCAGTCGATGCATTCATCGGGATGAATCACCAGCGTGTTTTCACCTTCGTAAAAACAATCGACCGGACATACTTCGACACAGTCTGTGTATTTGCAGGCGATGCAGTTTTCGGTGACGACATATGTCATAGTCAGATTCCCATAAACATCTGGCGTCTAGCTAATTCAGTCCAGGCTGGGCTTCAAGGTGTACGGCCCCTGACGGTTACGAGAAAGATCAAGCGCGCGTCTATCTTTCTTTGTGGGACGACCATTTCCTTCGAATCCCGGATTTTCCGTCGGTGCGTCCTGTTTTTCGGTCAAATCCGTGTACAATGTTTGCGCTTCGGGCGCAGGCCCGCGCCTTTCACCCAGCCGTTCAACGCGTACGACACGCACGATCCGGCCTTGTGGAAACGTCAGGACGTCGCCCGGAGCAACTGATTGCGCAGGTTTGACAACCCGGTTTCCGTTCACCCGCACATGACCGCCGCCGACCTGCCGGGTGGCCAGGCTGCGGGTCTTGAAGAACCGCGCCTGCCACAACCATTTGTCGATCCGCAGCTTGGCCTCGGCCATGGGCGATCAGTTTCCGTCCTTCAAACCCATCAGCGCGGCCGCAAACGGGTTATCCGGATCAATAGCCTTTTCCTTTTTTGCAGGGCGCGACGAGAAGGTTTTGGCCCCCTGCGGTTTGCTGCCTTTTTTGCCGTGCGGCTTGCCGCGGCCACCCTCCGGTTTGCCACGCGGTTTGCCTTTGCCCTGGCCTTGGCGCTGCTCTCGCTTTGGCGGGCGGTTGGACTGGCGCTGACGTCCCCAGGTAAAGGTATAAAAAACCTCGGCTTCGGGTTCATCCGGCGTCGGTTCGACCGGCTGAACAGCCTCGGCAATCTCAGTTTCGGGCGTCTCAGTGGCGGAGGCCTCGGTCCCGGCAGTCTCGGTCTCGGATTCCTCGGTCTCGGGGGCCTCGGCTGCCGCCTCGGCGCTTGTCGTGGCCTCGGCTGGCGCCTCGGCGGGCACGGCGACCTCTTGGGTCTGCGCTTCAACCACCGGGCCTTCTTCGGCCGACGCCTGTTCAGGTGCCTCAGCCGCCGCGGGGTCGGCAGGAGCAACCCGGACTTTTTCACGCTCGCCGCGCTCGGCCTTGTATCCCAGCCCCTGCATCAGATCGGCAAACTGTTCCAGTGTCATGCCGGTGATCGACAGCATGTCGGGTTTGGCTTCGAACCCGCCCCGGCTGTCTTCCGCGCGCAGCATGTCCGCCAGACGTTCCAGCATGTCGATGCGGATAGACCGCTCGCCCGCATCGCGGTAGCCGCACATGGTGTCGTAGCCCTGTGGCGCATCCTTGGCGACCGGAACGGTGACCAGCCCCGGAGGCGGCGCTTCGGGGAATTCCTGCAATCCGCTGGACAGGGCCCACAGCACAAGACGCAGACGCGTTGGCGCAGGTTTCAGCAGAAGTGGCATGAAAATCGTGAACTGACCAAACCGGATGCCATGCTTGCGCAGCGCGCCACGTGCGTCCTGATCCAGATCCTTGACCTCTTGCGCGATACCGGCGCGGGGCAGCACGCCCAGCGCCTCGACCATGCGAAAGGCGAACCCTCGGGCCAGGCCGGTCAGCGCCTCGTCCCGTGACAGGTTCAACAGCGGCTCGAACAGCGCGGCCACCTTGCGGTCAATGAAATGCTGCAACCGGCGCTGGACCTTCTGTTCAACATCGGGCCCTGCGGCTTCGTCCACAAAAACCTCAACCATGGGTTTGAGAGGTTCGGCACCGGCAACCAGCTTGCCGACGGCGTATTCGCCCCACATCAATCCACCCTGGTCAGTGAAATCAATTTCGGTATCGGGTGCATTGTAGAAACGATCTGCGCGCAGATGGAATTGCGGCGCGAGTGCTTGCAGCGATGCCGATTTCAGGGCTTTCGCCTCGGTTCCCTGCGCGCTTTTGTCCGGAATAAACCGGAACCCTTCCAGACGACCGACGAATTCGCCTTCGACGGTTACTTCACCCTTGTCATTTACTTCGGCCAAAAGGGCCTCCTTCTGCTTGAGCCGGCGCAGCAAAACAGACGTGCGCCGATCCACAAATCTTTGCGTCAGACGATCATGCAGCGCGTCCGACACCCTGTCTTCTACAGCGCGGGTTTCCGCGCGCCAATGTGATTCGTCCTGAACCCAGCCTTTTCGCTGCGCAACATATGTCCATGTGCGAATGTATGCCAACCTTTTAGAAAGAGTGTCTATATCCCCGTCCACCCGGTCGATCCGCCGGATTTGGCGGGCCATGAAATCAGCGGGGATTGCGCCGCGTTCATGCAGATGGCCGTAGATGACCTCTAGCAGGCTGGCATGTTCAGAGTGGCTGATGCCGCGAAAATCAGGGATTCGGCACACATCCCACAACAGACGGATTGACGGGCCGTCGCTGGCCCGGGCCGCGATCACGGCAACTTGTGACAGAGATTTCAAGGCCATCAGGTCATCCGCAGGCTGGGCTTTGGCCAGATGTTCGCCCTGCGGTGACATCTCGAGCGACGCGATCAGCGTATCGATCGATCCGAACCGCAAGGCGGCATTTCGCCAGTTCAGTTTTTTCATCGGCGAAAACCGGCTGTCCATGATCGCCTGCGCGACGCCTTCCTCCAGCGGCGGCGCTTCGCCCGTGACGCCGAATGTGCCATCGGACATGCCGCGCCCGGCCCTGCCCGCGATCTGCGCCAGCTCGTTCGGCGCCAAAGGCCGCATCCGCCGTCCGTCGAATTTGGTCAGAGAGGAAAACGCAACATGATTCACATCAAGATTCAGGCCCATGCCAATTGCATCGGTAGCAACCAGGTAATCAACCTCGCCGTTCTGATACAAATCCACCTGCGCATTGCGCGTGCGCGGGCTGAGCGCGCCCATGACCACGGCCGCCCCGCCCTTTTGGCGGCGCAACAGTTCGGCAATTGCATATACATTTTCGACCGAGAACCCGACAATGGCACTGCGCGCCGGCATGCGGCTGATCTTTTTGGAACCGGCATAAACCAATTGGGACATGCGCTCGCGCCGGATGAACTGTGCCTCGGGCACCAAGGCCGTGATCGGGCCCCGCATCGTGTCCGAACCCAAAAACAGCGTCTCGTTGGTGCCGCGCGCGCGCAGCAGACGATCGGTAAAGACATGGCCGCGTTCGGGATCAGCGCACAGCTGGATTTCGTCGATCGCGACGAAATCGGCTCCCATCCCCTCGGGCATCGCTTCGACTGTGCAAACCCAATACTGGGTGCGCGGCGGCACGATGCGTTCCTCGCCAGTGACCAATGCCACGACGGACGGGCCGCGAATGGCGACGATCTTGTCATACACCTCGCGCGCCAGCAGACGCAGCGGCAGACCGATAACACCGCTGCGATACCCCAGCATTCGTTCTATCGCGTAATGGGTTTTGCCTGTGTTGGTCGGGCCTAGGACGGCCAC
>JBCCIK010000136.1:0-7235 GCA_039028255.1 Pseudomonadota bacterium
CGGTACTTCACGCCCAGTGTACATTCGGTGAATTTCGACGCCATGCCCAGCAGGCCCGCGACAATCATCCAGAACGTCGCGCCCGGCCCGCCAATACCGACCGCCACCGCCACACCGGCGATGTTGCCAAGGCCAACAGTGCCCGACAGCGCCGTTGCCAGCGCCTGAAAGTGGCTGACCTCGCCCGCGTCATTGGGATCAGAATAGTCGCCTTTGACAAGGCTGATCGCGTGGCTGAAGAACCGTAGTTGCACAAATGCGAAATACAGCGTGAAAACGGTCGCGGCGACGACCAGCCAGCCGACGATCCACGGGAAGCCCGTGCCCGGAAAAGGCGCAAAGATAAAGCTGACGAAAGGTCCGGTGAAATCGGCGAATGCCTGATTGATCTTTTCATCCAGTCCCACAGCGTCCTGCGCGGCGGCAGGCCCCGCGGACATCACCGCAAGCGCAGCCAGACCCAGTTTGTATTGAATTTTCATAATCGTCTCTCCCCTCAGTTCACGACCGTGACCGGAACGTCGGCATGCATGACAAGGTTCTGGGTCGAACTGCCGAAAAGGCGTTTCTTGAACCCGTCCGCCGAGGCCCGACCAACAACGATCTGAGAGCCACCGCTTTCGACTGTGATTGCATTAAGCGTTTCCGCCACATCTCCGTGGCGCACTATTCCCTGCGCATCAAACCCCGCAGCCTTGAGTGCGTCGACCGCAGGCTTGATGATACGCGAATTGGCCAATTCAACCTCTTCTTCGCGCCGTTTGTGCCGCATGGCGTTTTCTTCTGGTGTCTGAAAAGTGAAAGGCGACCATTCGATGACATAGACCACCAGCAGTTCGCACGATTTGATACGCCCCGCCAAATCCTTGGCAAAAGCAATCGCGTGTTCTCCGGTTTCTGTCCCGTCCAGTCCTATGACAATTTTGGTTGTCATCTCGTTCCTCCATTATTTTTTGATTTTACCGGAACCCGAGCCTCCGGCCGGGCAGCCGGAACCTGGAACAAATTGAGTTGACTACCCTATGCAGATCACTAGCCGCATAGAACATCAAAAAGAAGAGGGAAATTTTGGGAACACAACCGGACTTTTGTTAAGAAACTGATTAATAATGAAAGTTTTTGCCTAAATTTCAGGCATTTTTCAAAATTGCCCCTGTTTACACCGATCAGCCGGGATCGGTGTTATAGATCAGACGCTCGTCACAGGGCGCGATGCGCAAGATGTTCGTTGTCCCCGGAACGTTGAACGGCACACCGGCAGTGACAACAATCTGATCGGCTTCATTGGCGAACCCGCCAGCCCGTGCAGCGCGGGCCGCGTTGACCACCGCGCTTTTGAATCGCTGCAATTCCGGTGTCATGACACAGTTACAACCCCAACTCAGGCACAGTCTGCGTGCAGTGCCGACCTGCGATGTCATGGCAATGATCGGAACGCCCGGTCGCTCGCGCGCGGTCAACGACGCTGTCGTGCCGCTTTGCGTGAAACAGCAGATCGCCTTGATGTCGGTCTTTTCCGCGATTTCCCGCGCCGCTGCGACAATGCCGTCAGCAATTGTCGTGCCTTTGGCCGAGCGTGATGCGGCGATAATCTGATTATAGGTCGGGTCGGCCTCAACCTCGATTGCAACCTTGTTCATCGTCTGAACCGCCTCTATCGGGTAAGCCCCGGCTGCGGATTCCGCGCTTAGCATAATCGCATCGGTGCCTTCGTAGATTGCGGTTGCGACGTCCGAAACTTCGGCGCGGGTCGGCATCGGGCTTTCGATCATGCTTTCCAGCATCTGGGTGGCCACGATCACAGGTTTCGCTGCGCCTCGGCACTTGCGCACCAAACGTTTCTGGATCGGTGGGACAGCAGACACCGGCAGTTCCACGCCCAGATCACCGCGCGCGACCATGATCCCGTCCGAAGCGTCCAGAATATCATCAAAAGCTTCGACCGCCGCAGGCTTTTCAATCTTGGACAAAATCGCGGCGCGTCCATCCGCCAGTGCGCGAGCCTCAAATACATCTTTGGCGCGCTGCACAAAGCTGAGCGCAAGCCAATCGACTCCCAATTGGCAGACAAATTCCAGATCATCGCGGTCCTTGGCAGACAAAGCGGCAAGCGGCAGAACCACATCCGGCACATTTACGCCTTTGCGATTGGATATAGTGCCGCCAACTTCAACTGAGCATTCGGCAAAATCCTGGCCGCAATCCTTTACAATCAGACGGATTTTCCCATCGTTGACCAAAAGTCGGGCGCCCGGCTCCAGTGCGGCAAAGATTTCGGGATGCGGAAGACACACGCGATTGACGTCGCCCGGTTCTGGATCCAGGTCCAAACGAAATGCGGCCCCCTCGATCAGTTCTTCGGCGTCACTGGCGAAAACGCCAACGCGCAGTTTTGGCCCCTGCAAGTCAGCCAGAACTGCGATCGGACTGTCCAGATCCTTTTCGACTTGTCGGATGATCCGGTGGCGTTCGCGAATTTCATCATGAGTGCCGTGGCTCATGTTCAGACGAAACACATCCGCGCCCGTTTCGTGCAAAGCGCGGATCGTATCATAGTCACTGGACGCCGGCCCCAGCGTCGCCACGATTTTTACATTTCTCAGGCGTCGCATTGGTCTTGCTCTCCTACCGTCTTCTTTTTTGTTCGAACTAATGTTATCGCAAACATTGCGTCAGGCCGCTTATTGCGCAATTCCCTTTCCGAAGCAACTGCCCTAAACCTGCGACGAACCAGATGACAGGCTTATGACGTATTCACCATATTTTATCCACGGCGCGGATCGGCCCTCGCGCTGGCTGATCACCTGCGATCATGCAACCAACACGGTTCCACCGGACATCGGCGGGGGCGATCTGGGTCTGCCGCGCGAAGATATGGAGCGGCACATTGCCTATGATGTAGGTGCGTATGACGTGTCAAAGCGTCTGGGCGAACTGCTGAACGCACCCGTAATCGCGGCCAACTTTTCACGTCTTGTTATCGACCCGAACCGAGGCGAGGACGATCCGACACTGCTGATGAAACTCTACGACGGCACGATCATACCGGCCAATCGCCACGCGGACGCGGCCGAGCGCGAGCGTCGTCTCAATAAGTATTATCGCCCCTATCACGACGCCCTGGAACGCTTGGCCGGCCTGCCACACTCGGTAATCGTGTCCGTTCATTCGTTCACTCGTCAGTTGCGAGGCCGCGCGCCGCGCCCCTGGCATATCGGTGTTCTGCACACTCCGGACGATCGCTTCGCGCGCCCGCTTGTCAATCGACTTCGGTTGGAAGACGATCTGTGCGTTGGCGTCAACGAGCCGTATACCGGTGTATTGCCAGGCGACGCGATTGACCGGCACTGCACCGGCCTGGGTCGCCCGAACGCGCTGATCGAACTGCGCAACGATCTGATTGCGGATCACGCAGGGCAACACGCCTGGGCCGACCGTCTGGCCGTGATCTTGCAGGATGCTTTGACAGAAAGCGGACTGTAGGATCAGACTGCATTGCATCAAGACAGTTCGGTGACTAGGTCATAAGCCGACCGATCACTTCAGCCGGAGGGTCCAAATGGACACGCAAACTGAAATTGAGCTTCAGGCCGCAGCCTTCCGTCGGCTGCAAAAACACCTGATGGAAGATCGCACAGATGTTCAGAACATCGACATGATGAACCTGACGGGGTTTTGTCGCAACTGCCTGTCGCGCTGGTATCAGGAGGCCGCCAACGACAAGGGTATCGAAATGGGCAAAGATGAAGCCCGCCAGAAGTTTTACGGCATGACGATGGATGAGTGGCGGGCAAACTACCAGACAGAAGCAAGCCCGGAACAACAGGCAGAATTCAGAACCGCATTTGCCCAGAATGTAGAAAAGAAAGACTGAGACTGAACAGGCCCGCCGGCGTGGCGGGCCCTTGCGTCAGATCGCGGCTTTTCGGCTTTCGTCCAGATAAATCTCGCGCAGACGCTTTGCGATCGGGCCTGGGTGTCCGTTGCCCAGCGCCACCCCATCGATTTCGACAACCGGCATCACAAAGGCGCTGGCAGATGTTGTGAATGCCTCATCCGCCTGTTTTGCCTCGTCAATGTCGAACAGCCGCTCTTCGATTTCCATCTGAGCCTCGGCAGCCAGGCGCAGGACCGCCTTGCGTGTTATCCCGTGGAGGATCTCATTGGACAGCGGGCGTGTGACGATTTTTCCGTTCTTGACGATATAGGCGTTGTTGCTGGTGCCTTCGGTCACGTAGCCGTCTTCGATCATCCAGGCATCATCGCAGCCTGCGGCCTTGGCCATCATCTTACCCATCGACGGGTACAGCAACTGCACGGTTTTGATGTCGCGGCGTCCCCAGCGAATGTCTTCGATCGAGATGATCTTGGCCCCTTGCTGCGCAGCAGGGCTGTTGGCCAGGCCCGGTTTGTTCTGCGTGAACAAAACAAGGCTGGGTTGGGTGTCCGCAGACGGGAACACAAAATCCCGGTCGCCGTCAGAACCCCGGCTGACCTGAAGGTAAATCAGCCCTTCGTCGATACCATTCAATTCAACCAGTTTGCGGTGGATGTCCAGCAACGTGTCCGTATCGCAAGGTTCGGCCATGTTCAGCTCGTTCAGGGATCGCTTGAGCCGCACGGCATGGCCTTCGAAATCGATCAGCTTGCCATCAAGGACGCTGGTGACTTCGTACACTGCGTCCGCAAACAGAAAACCACGATCAAAGATCGAAATCTTGGCGTCGGTTTCCGGCAGGTATTCTCCATTTACGTAAACGGTTCGGGTCATGTCATATCCTTCTCATCACAAGCCCGCGCTCTGGCCACAGCAAACCGTGGGCCAGGCGCGCGTCATCCCCAAAGCGATGCCATTGGCGGGTGCACGCCGGCTTCATCAAAAATCAACGGGTTGTCCCGGTCTTCGGCCAACAGCAGCGGGCCGTCAAGGTCCGTCACCATCGCCCCCTGCGCCAACAAGGTTGCGGGCGCCATCGCAAGCGAGCTGCCGACCATGCATCCGACCATAATCTGATACCCGTCGGACAAGGCCTGTTGGCGCAAGGCCAGCGCTTCGGTCAGCCCGCCGGCCTTGTCGAGCTTGATATTAATCACATCGTATTTGCCTTTGAGCGCGGGCAGGCTTGCCCGGTCATGGCAGGATTCGTCAGCACAAACCGGCACTGGGCGATCCATCCCGATCAATGCGTCGTCGTCGCCAGCTGGCAGAGGCTGTTCCACCAATGCCACCCCAAGCCGCACCAGATGGGGCGCGAGATCGGCATACACGTCGGCAGACCAACCTTCGTTGGCGTCGACAATGATACCCGCGTCAGGGGCGCCTGTGCGCACCGCCTCAAGCCGGGGCATATCATCCGGTGTCCCCAGCTTGATTTTCAGCAATGGGCGATGCGCGTTCGCCGCGGCCTGAACCTGCATGGCGTCGGGCGTATCCAGCGACAGTGTATAAGCCGTGATCTCTGGACCGGGCACAGGCATTTCTGCCAGCTCCCACGCGCGTTTACCGGCCTGCTTACATTCCAGATCCCACAGCGCGCAGTCCGCGGCATTGCGCGCGGCCCCCGCCGGCAATATCTCGGCCAGAGTGTCGCGCGTGAATTCGGGCGGCAAGGCGGCAATCTGCGCGGCAACAGATTCCAGCGTCTCGTCATACCGGGCATAGGGAACACATTCGCCCCGGCCGTGATGCTTGCCGTCAGAAATCCGCACGGTCAGAACCCGCGCTTCGGTGCGGGACCCGCGCGAAATGGTAAACACCTGCGCAAGCCGGAACACATCCCGAGACACGTCAATCTGCACGCGCCTTCTCCTTGTTCTATTTCATGCACGCCAGAGGTGGTCTCTGACGCGCCCTGTTGATCACACAGCGGCCAGCGCGTCCACCAGTTTACCCGCCCCGAAACGGAATGGGTCAGTTGCGGGAATACCCAAATCCGATTCGATCTGGGCCAGATAGTGCGTGGCGTCCACCTCGCTCATATGCTGCGTGTTCACTGACACGCCAATAACCTGACAATCCGGGTTGGCGACACGCGCCAGAGTCAGCGCCGTGTCGCGCAGCGCCTCCAACGTTGGTTGCTGATAACCTGGCAACCCCCGCATATGTTCGCGGGTCGGTTCGTGACTCAGGATCAGTGCGTCGGGCTGGCCCCCATGAACCAGCGCCATGGTCACACCCGAATAGGACACGTGAAACAACGAACCCTGCCCTTCGATCAGGTCCCAATGGTCGTCATCATTGTCAGGTGTCAGCCATTCAACAGCTCCGGCCATGAAGTCGGCGACAACTGCGTCCAGAGGCACCCCGTTCCCAGTGATCAGAATACCTGTCTGGCCGGTGGCCCGGAATGTCGACTTCATACCGCGATTACGCATCTCTGCATCCATCGCCATAGCGGTGTACATTTTGCCGACAGAGCAATCGGTGCCTACGGCCAGGCACCGCTTACCTGTGCGGTTGACGCCGTTTGCAATTGGATACTGAACGTCAGGCACCCGCACATCATGCAAGGTGCGGCCATTCGCTTCGGCAACTGCAACCAGATCCGGCTCGTCCGACAAAAGGTTGTGCAGACCGGACGCCAGATCAAACCCTTCCTCCAAAGCGGCAATCAGGACCTTTTTCCATTCCTGGCTGATGACGCCACCACGATTGGCCACACCGATCACCAACGTTTTGGCGCCTGCCTCGCGTGCCTGCGTCAAAGTCATATCGGTCAGCCCAAGATTCGTCCCGCATCCTTCCATCCGGTACTGACCGACAGCGTTCTCAGGGCGCCAGTCTCTGATGCCGATGGCAACCTTGGCTGCCAGCAGGTCGGGCGCATCACCCAAAAACAGCAGATACGGTGTTTCGATCATTGCGGTGCACTCCTCTGATTCCGCGATAAGCTAAAGAAACGTAACTTCGAGCGCTTCGCGTTTTGGTCGGCTAACCTTTGGATCGACGCAAAATTATTGCGTATATTATTAAAGATCCGCAAAAACCTTCGAAGTTTTCAAAGTGATTAAACTTTCATCACATGCGGATTCCTGTAAATTCGGAACATTCTGCACCTGCATTGCCGCATGCGCACAATCCCGCTTGCGCTTGATGACGCAATTTAATACCTCATTCAAACAAGAAATCGCAATTTCATTACTCAGACGAGGTCACGATGAGTTTCCGTATTCAACCCGCCGCGCCAGGACGACCCAATCGCTGCCAGCTGTTTGGTCCCGGGTCGAATACAAAG
>JBCCIK010000137.1:0-7224 GCA_039028255.1 Pseudomonadota bacterium
CCCGGCATGGTCTTGTGCGTCGAAGCCGCCGTGGGTGAAGTTGGTGGCGATTTTTCGATCAAGCTGGAAGATCAGGTTCTCATCACCGAGGACGGGTTTGAAAACCTGACAAAGTACCCGTTTGATCCGCAGCTTATGGGTTTGGCGTGATACCGGACCTTAGTTTGGCCATGTGGAACGTTTGACGTTTCCGTGCCAATCCTCGCCCGGAATGGCGGTCTGGACCGTGGTAAATTCCTGATTGGCCGGCCAAGCCTGACCCAATGCAAACCCTGCGACACTTGCGATAATTATTGCAAAAAGCAATGTTGAACGCGGTTGCAGTGTGTTGGTGGTTGAAACAATATCTGCCATTTTGGCCTCCTGACTCTTGTCTCACACCACAATATGGGGTAGCCAAAATAATTCTTAAAACGAATATTTGATTAAGTTTTCATCACGATTTCTGATATTTCAAGAAATCTTCAGAATTTCGCGCGCAGCAGGCAGGCCTGCAACCGGTGTGATCACACCGCGCCACGATCGGGATGCAGACACTCACCTTACCGTGACGCCTTTGACAAAGGGGTTGTGACGGCAGGTGCTTACGCACAGTATAATCTTGTTCCCCACAGCAAACGAAGGAGCCGACATGCCCACGGAACGCATCACCTTTGCCGGACATGATGGCAGCCAGCTTGCGGCGCGGTTGGATCGTCCCGACGGTCGCGTGTTGGCAACGGCTTTGTTTGCCCATTGTTTCACCTGTTCAAAGGATATTCCGGCGGCGCGGCGCATTTCGGAGCGTCTTGCCGCAATGGGTATTGCTGTGTTGCGATTTGATTTCACCGGTTTGGGGCATTCTGGTGGAGAGTTCGCGAACACAACCTTTTCGTCGAATGTCGAGGATCTGATCGCAGCGGCGCAGTATCTGAGTGCGCGGGATATGGCACCTGCCCTGCTGATCGGTCATTCGCTGGGGGGTGCGGCGGTGTTGCGGGCACGAGCGGGCATCCCGTCCGTCAAGGCGGTGGTAACGTTGGGCGCACCAGCGGATCCAGGCCATGTTGCGCATCATTTTGTTGACGCCTTGCCTCAGATCGAACAGGACGGCAGCGCCGAGGTGTCGCTGGGCGGCCGTCCGTTTCGAATTGGCAAACACTTTGTCGACGACATTTCCGAGACCGTCCTGATGCCGTCCATCGCCGATCTGAGGTCAGCCTTGCTGATCCTGCATGCGCCGCGCGATGACACTGTCAGCATCGACAATGCCAGCACCATCTTTCTGGCTGCAAAACACCCCAAAAGCTTTGTGACGCTGGATGATGCCGATCACCTTATCTCGCGCGCCGGAGATGCGGAATATGCTGCTGATGTCATTTCGGCATGGGTGTCGCGATATGTGCCGCTTAACCCTCCTGCACCTCCGCCGGGCGCGCCTGAAGGCGTCATTCGCGTGACCGAGGCAGACCCGGCCGGTTTTTTGCAGGACATTCAGGCCGGTCCGAGGCATCACGTTGTCGCAGATGAGCCCGCATCTTACGGCGGCACCGATCGCGGCATGTCGCCTTACGGGTTTGTATCCGCCGGTCTGGGGGCCTGCACCTCTATGACCATTCGGATGTATGCACGGCGCAAGCAGTGGCCGCTGACAAACATCAGCGTCGATGTATGCCACAACAAGGTTCACGCACAGGATGCAGGGCTGGCCAGCGAAGGCAAGATAGATCATTTCCGGCGCAAAATCCGGCTGGAAGGCCCGCTGGACCAGGCACAGAGGACACGACTGCTTGAGATTGCGGACAAATGCCCGGTGCACCGCACTTTGGAAAGCTCGGCGCACATCACAACCGAACTTTTACCCTGATCAGGCGGCCGGCGGTGCCACACGGGCACGCCGGCCGCATCAACGCCGCCTTGGCGCAGGTCGATGGATCGGGGGTCTGGCAGTCGGAGGCCGCGCCACAGGTGGTCTTGGACGTGACGGCGGTTTGCCGATGGGTGGTTTGGGCCGCGTCGGCGGCTTGTTCACCGGCGGGCGATCCGGCCTGTCGGGACGATCGACGTCAATATCCACATCAACGTCGTGATAATAGTCATTCCACAGCATCGAGTCGTAGAACGGATCATAACCATATCCGACCCCCACCGACACACCATCGCAGGCTGTCAGCGTGAAACCCGCAGCACCCAGACCCAACGCCAGAACAGTACGTTTTATCAGTTTACGTGTCATCTGCGCCTCTCTTACTGCACTGACCGAAAGGACGCGAAGACGGCATTCAGGTCGTCTGCGTAGGCTGGGTCTGCCCCGTCCAGCAAAATGGCAACCGCGATGGCGACCCGGTTGCGGGGCAGGTCAATGATGGTCGCGGTAAAGTTCACATTCCGCCCCTCTCGACGTCCTGTGCCTCTGAAAACCCGCGCGGGCAAACCACCAATGCGGGTGTCGCTGGTGCTCGCAATTGTCGGCTCTTTGACCAGGAATTTGTCGATGTCGCGCAAGTACCGAACGCCGTCCTGAATGCTGGCCACGCCGGCAGGGGAAACAAACCCCATCCACACTGTTTCATCCGTTACGGGCCGCATTCCCATGACACGCGCCACGGCGCGTGGATCACCCAACTTTGTATCCTCGATTTCACGCGCCCCACCGGTGCGCAGCACCCAGAAATCCGGCACGACAAAGCGGAACAGCGCGCGCCCTTCGTCGGTATATGTAACCGGGGTATCTGCCGAGGCCGGCACCGCCCCGCCCATCCACACTGACGCACACAGGATCAGTGCAGAGCTTAGAAAAATACGCATATCTCAATAACCTGATTGGTTCTCCGGCTCCAGATTGGCCCGGCTTGACTGGATTTGTCCAGTATTGCGTTGCTGTGCAAAGAAAAACCCGCGCCCGGCATATGCCGGACACGGGCTATTACAGATCAAAACGTGGCAGTCAGGCGCGGGCGTCACCCACCAGTTTCCAAACCGCCGGGATCAGCAGAGCCGCCAGTCCCAACTTGATCGCATCACCCACCAGGAACGGTGTCAGACCCCATTCCAGGATAGGGTTGTCCCACCCGTACAGCTGACCCAGCCACAGCAGACCGGGAACATAGATCGCAACGTTGGCCAATAGCAGGGCCACAGCCAGTTTCCCGACCGAGCGATCCCAGCCACGGGCCGCCAATGCACCCAGCAGAACTGTTGCAAGAAGATAGCCGATCAGATAGCCGCCGGTACCCCCCATCATGTAGGTCAGGCCAAATTTCTCAGCCGAGGAACTGGCAAAAACGTCGAAACCCAGGGCTCCAACCAGCAGATAACCCAGCATGGTGATCAGACCAAGCCGCGCACCATATGCGGTGCCGATGGTCAGAACGGCGAAGGTACCCATTGTGATCGGGACCGGCCACATCGGAATCTTGATTTTGGCAGCAACGGCAAGCACCAAGATGCCAACGGCCACCAATACGACTTGTTTCACACGCAGCGCCGCGCCTTCACGCGGGCCAAATGCATTGGCCAGAACGTTCGCGTTCATAATGTTGTCTCCTCATTCGGACCATATCTCAGCGACAGCAATGCCCTGTCGGCGCGACCGCTGCAACATGATTACGCTATCGCAGGACGTATTCTGTGTCCATTTCATAGGATTTTCGCGGCCCTGCCACAATCCAGCGCACTTTCCAGCTGGGCCATGCGCCAAAATCATAAAAGGCATCGTAACTGTCCGGCGGGCAGTCATGATGATCCGAGGCATGGGCCGAACCCAGGTTCAGAGTATGAAAATATCGATCATCGTCAAAAAAAACCGCAACACCCGTCCGGGCGGAACGCCAGAAATACCTGCGCGTGCCAGTCAGATCTGCCTGATCGGGAATGCGCAACGTGACTTTTTCAGTGTAGATCAGACCGTCATCAGATCGGGTCAGGTCCGCCTCGCCTTCGGCGCGCACGATCTGTCCGGCGCGCGCATCGTGAATGGTTCGGCTTAAACGCCAGCCCCCTTCGAAATCAGCGAGGCTATCGGGCAGGCTCATTGCGTGATCGTTCCATCCGTGACCCCACCCGCATCATCGATGAAACGGATCACATCGCCGTTGCGCTGCACGTCATAGCAGGCCCACAGGTCCGACGGAGGCCAGAGCGAGCAATAGCGATCCTCGCGCACGGCCCAGCGGCCCGAACTTGGCCGGCCCGAAAAATACTGCGTCAGCATGCTGTCGCTGAATGTCTGCCAAACACCTTCGCCGTAATCCAGCTTTGTGCCTGTCAGCGAACGCTGTATTTGCTCGCCCGTTAACGCCTGGAACTCATCTGCCGCAGCGAAACCGGGCAAAACCGCCAATATCAGGGCAAACCGTCTCAGACCCGCAGTCACGCCTTGTTCCTTCCATCCAGTGAGTCTAAACCCCGCCGCATAGCCTCCTGCCAAATCACAAAAAGGTGCTGCTGCCAATGATTCCACGTTATTCCCGTCCCGATATGGTCGCGATCTGGTCACCAGAGAGCAAGTTTCGCATCTGGTACGAGATCGAAGCGCATGCCTGCGATGCGATGGCCGAACTGGGCGTGATCCCGCGTGAAAACGCCGAGGCGGTGTGGAAAGCCAGGGATGTGGAATTCGATGTGGCCCGAATTGACGAGATCGAAGCCGTCACAAAACACGACGTTATAGCCTTTCTGACCCATCTGGCCGAACATGTCGGCAGTGATGAGGCCCGATTTGTCCATCAGGGTATGACCAGTTCAGATGTTCTGGACACCTGCTTCAATGTTCAGCTGACACGCGCCGCGGATATTCTGATTTCGGATTTGCAAGGTCTGCTGGCGGCCCTGAAACGCCGCGCGTACGAACACAAGGACACCGTTCGCATCGGCCGCAGCCACGGTATTCATGCAGAGCCGACGACAATGGGGCTGACCTTTGCCCGTTTTTATGCCGAGATGGACCGCAACCTGTCCCGCATGCGCGACGCCCGTGCGGAAATCGCCACCGGCGCGATCAGCGGTGCGGTGGGTACATTCGCAAATATCGACCCGCGCGTCGAAGAACATGTTTGCGACCAACTGGGGCTGGTACCCGAACCGATCAGCACTCAGGTCATCCCGCGCGACCGACATGCCGCGTTTTTCGCCACGCTGGGCGTTGTTGCCAGCACTATCGAAAACATCGCAACCGAAATCCGCCACATGCAGCGAACCGAAGTGCTTGAGGCCGAGGAATTCTTTTCAAAAGGTCAAAAGGGTTCATCTGCGATGCCACACAAACGCAACCCGGTTCTGACAGAAAACCTGACCGGTCTGGCGCGTCTGGTTCGCATGGCCGTTGTGCCAGCGATGGAGAATGTGGCGCTGTGGCATGAACGCGACATCAGCCACAGCTCGGTCGAACGCAACATCGGCCCCGACGCCACCGTGACGCTGGATTTCGCTCTGTCACGCCTGACCAGCGTGATCGACAAGCTGGTTGTTTACCCGGAAAACATGCTGGCCAACATGAACAAGTTTCGCGGTCTGGTGATGAGCCAGCGCGTGTTGCTGGCCCTGACCCAAGCCGGTGTCAGCCGCGAAGATGCCTATCGCCTGGTACAACGTAACGCAATGAAAGTCTGGGAGGACGGCAAGGACTTTAAGACCGAATTGCTGGCCGACCCCGAGGTCACCGCCGTTCTGAGCAAGGGCGAAATTGATGAGAAATTCGATCTGGGCTATCATACCAAACATGTCGACACAATTTTCGCCCGTGTGTTCGGCGAATAGGCACTGACAGCGAAAAACGGCCGTTTCACCTCATCTCGGACCCGGCCGTTGTTGCGAATCCGTGATCGTCGGGTACCATCTGCTGGATGGTTTTGCGAAAGGAACAGACGATGATCCGTACTATTTTTTGCACGCTCGCCCTGATCTGCGTGGCTTCGGCCGGTGCCGCCTGCAACGCCAGTTCTCAGCAGACTCAGTCCTGCGCTGCCGGAACGATGTGGGATCCGGACACGCAAACCTGCGCCGAAATCGTGAACAGCTGAAGAATTTCTTTCCTGTTTGTGAATAAACGCGACCGCTCTGGTGTTCGATTTTTTGAAGATCACACTATGATTTCAAAAAGCAGTACTGAGAACGGAGTTTCAAAATGCGTCTTATCCTGGCATCCGCGCTTGCCCTTCAGGCATTTGCATTTGCGCCGGTCGTCCACGCCGCAGGTGGCGGCACAGGCACCGCCCCCAAACCCACTAACACAACAAAGAAATGCCTGTTCGGGCGCGTCTATGACGAAGCAGCGGGCCGCTGCGTAAAGCCGAACAAGACCAACTTTACCGATGATCAGCTCTACGATGCCGTGCGCGAACTGGCCTATGACGGGCAATATGAACACGCGCAAGACATTCTGCGCATCATGGATCAAGACGATGATCGCGTGCTGACATATTGGGGCTTCACCTATCGCAAAATGGGCGAGCTGGACTTGGCGAACGCGTTTTATCAGGACGCGATCACCGCAAACCCTGACAACATTCTGGCGCGCAGTTACATGGGTCAGGGCTTTGTCGCGGAAGGTCGCACCGATCTGGCCATCGAGCAATGGCGCGAGATCAAGGCGCGCGGTGGAGAAGGCAGCTGGGCCGAAGCGTCGCTGCGTGAAGCAATTCGCACCGGGCTGACATACAGCTACTAGAACTTCAGGGTTTCTTTACCCGATCCTCCGTAATCTGCCTGCGCAACGAAGCAAAATCACCGCAGGCAGATGCAGGAAAATAACGCATTGATTCAAATGGGGCCGCAGGCTTCGGCACCTGAGACTTCGGATCAGACGTCCGAAGCACGCATTGTGCCCCGATCCCTAAGCAGCCTGCAAAAGGCGGCCGTGGTTGTACGCCTTCTGTTGAACCAGGGCGCAGATATCCCGCTGGAAGATCTGCCCGACGATTTACAGGAAAAACTGACACATCAGTTGGGCCAAATGGGATTGGTGGATCGCGCAACTCTGGATGCCGTGGCGCGGGAATTTGGTGACGCGCTGGACAATATAGGTCTGTCTTTTCCACATGGGCTGGCCGGCGCGCTGGACGCAGTTACCGACAAGATCGCGCCCGCCACCGCAGCCCGTCTGCGCAAGGTTGCCGGCGTGCGGCAGGTGGGCGATCCTTGGCAACGGCTGCGCGAAATCCCGACAGCGGACCTGGCTGCCATGGCGCAAGCGGAAAGCACCGAAATCGCCGCCGTCATGCTGTCAAAACTGGAAACAGCGCAGGC
>JBCCIK010000138.1:0-7170 GCA_039028255.1 Pseudomonadota bacterium
CAAAGGTCACCGCGCCCAGCATTTCCGCCTCGGACAGCTGATACGCTTCGGATTCAACCATCATCACGGCGTCTTTGGTACCGGCAACAACGAGATCCAGACGCTGTTCCGGATTCAAGCGCAGGTCCTGCATGTCGTCGACGGTCGGGTTCAGGACATATTCACCATCTTCGAACCCAACACGGGCGCCGGCAATCGGGCCCATGAACGGCGCGCCGGAAATGGTCAGCGCAGCCGAGGCTGCGATCATCGCAACAATGTCGGGATCGTTGACCAGATCGTGGCTCAGCACGGTGCACATCACCAGAACTTCGTTCTTAAAGCCGTCCACGAACAGCGGGCGGATCGGACGGTCGATCAGACGCGCGGTCAGCGTCTCTTTCTCGGTCGGGCGCGCCTCGCGCTTGAAGAAGCCACCCGGAACCTTACCGGCGGCATAGTATTTTTCCTGATAATGGACGGTCAGCGGAAAAAAGTCCTGACCGGGTTTTTGAGCCCGCGCAAAGGTCACGTTTGCCATGACGCTGGTTTCGCCCAGCGTGGCAATCACGCTGCCGTCGGCCTGACGGGCAACCTTGCCGGTTTCCAGCGTCAGCGTTTCTTCGCCCCACTGAATCGATTTCTTTGTTACATCAAACATATGAGTATCCTAGATGAGAGCACTCCCGCCCCTGCGGGTCTCCCGTTTGCATGGCGGCCCCATTGCCGCCGACCCCACCTTATCTTCCATTCGAGTGCCGGGGTCAGGGCACAACGTCTCAGATATCGCGCGGATACATCAGAATGCGCGTAAAGGAAAGCGAAACCGCATGGCTTGGCTGTCCTGCCGCTTTTGTGACGATCCGACCATGGACGCGCCGGGGGTCTGCCCGGTAGGATCGGGTCAAGCTGGTGCAGAACGGGTCTTGGATGCGACGCTGGATAAAAATTGCTGTGATTGCTGCGCTGGGTCTGACCGGCGCAGTTGCCGGGGCTGCGCCACAAACCGATTTGGGCTGGGCCGATATGCCGGATCCGGCGGCGCAGGTTTTCGAGGATCCTTTTCGCGATCTGAGCCCCGAACAGTTTGATGACCTGCGATTTGCCGTCCGTCTGCGCAGCCGCCTTGCGCAGGATGTGGGCCGCGCAGAAGAAAGGCAGAAATGGCGTGACCTGCTGACAGAGACCGAGGCCGCGCTGGCCCAAGATGATATAGATGTCGACCGAATGTTGTCGCAGCGCGAAGTGGTCATCCAGCGTCGCATCAACGCCGATACAGCGGGCAATCCCAGGATTGACGGTCAGGTGGTGACAATTGCCGGATATGCCATTCCCGCCCCGCCGGATGCAGATGGCCGCCCCGTTGCGTATTTGGTTCCTCAGCCCGGCATGTGCAGTCACCTGCCGCCCCCGCCTGCGAACCAGATGATCCGCGTGCTGCTGACCCGCGACTGGACACCAGAGTATGTCCATGAACCGGTGCGTTTGACCGGCAAACTGACAATTGATCCGTCGGATCGGGAAATGAACGTGGTCGACGGGTTGGTTCTGATGCAGGCAACCTTCAAACTGGATGCCACAGATGCCATGCCAATCGATCAGACCGATGATGAACGCGCCCGAGTGCAAGACATGATCGATCGGTTGAGAGCGGGCGCCCACCGCAAGACCGGTGGATCACAGCCGCAAAACTGAACACAGATGCACTCGCCCGAACGCAAAAGGGCGTCGGTCACCTCCCAAGACCGGGTTAGGTGTCCTGAACATCACGGCATATCTGGTGATCGTCTTTTAAATTCAAAAAATCGAATGCGTTTGTGAAATTCCGTTGACAGTGTAGGCTGACGTAAAGGAACCCGCGGTCGACAAGACGGAAACGCGCCAAGGGGGTAAAAAAACCCATACCCGTCAGCCGACCGAATACCTTGGCGTTTGCACGAAGCGAACAGAGGGGCGCTCGAATGGCTCAGACGAAAAAAATGCTGGATCCGGATCCGCGGATCTATGATTTCGAGACCGAATATGAACTTGGACAGGATAATGTCCGCCCGTTCGGTCTGGACATTCACAATCCAGTCTTCCTGATATCAAGTATACTCATCTTTGCGTTCGTTCTGATCGCATTGGCCAACCAGGAGGCAGCGGCAAGTTTCTTTGGCTGGCTCCGGCCATGGTTGACCAGCACGTTTGACTGGTTCCTTGTCCTGTCGGTGGATGCAATCACCCTGTTTTGCCTGGCGCTGATCATTTTGCCGGTTGGCAGTGTGCGCATTGGCGGCAAGGATGCCAAACCTGACTATTCCTATGCCGGTTGGATTGCGATGATGTTCGCGGCCGGCATCGGCATCGGCCTGCTGTTTTTCGGAGTGATGGAGCCCGTTTACTACAACTTTGCCGAAGACGGTAATGCCGTTCCTCTGGGCATCGATATCGCGGTTCCGGGCAATGAATACGCCGGAATCGTCGGGACCATACACCATTGGGGCCTGGAAGGATGGGCTGTGTATGCCGCTGTTGGCCTCAGCCTGGCGATCTTTGCCTATAACCTTGGGCTGCCGCTGACACTGCGCTCGGCATTTTATCCGATCCTGGGTGAACGTGTCTGGGGCTGGTGGGGTCACATGATCGACACGCTGGCGGTGTTTGCCACATTGTTCGGTCTGACAACATCGCTGGGTCTGGGTGCGCAGCAGGTTGCAGCCGGGCTGTACGCGGTGTTCGGAATCGAACCCAGCCCCACGGTTGTGGTCCTGCTGATCATCGGTATCACCATGATTGCGCTTGGATCCGTTCTGATGGGTATGGACGCGGGCGTCAAACGGCTGAGCGAGATCAATATGATCATGGCCGTAGGTCTGTTTATCTTTGTGATTGCGGTCACCGGTATCGGCACTGCAATCGCGCGCTACTTTAGCGTGATGACAGATTATGTGACGCACTTACCCGCGCTTTCGAACCCGTTCGGTCGGGAAGACACCAGTTACTTCCATGGCTGGACAACGTTCTACTGGGCGTGGTGGATCGCGTGGTCGCCGTTTGTGGGCATGTTCATTGCCCGCATTTCCAGAGGCCGCACTGTGCGTGAGTTCATCATCTGCGCGTTGCTGGCCCCAACCGCAGTCTGCGCTTTGTGGATGTCGACCTTTGGCGGTGCAGCCATCGACATGCTGAACGCGGGCGGCGCAGATGGCGTGCGCGCCACGGTGATCGACAGCTATGCCCCCGAAGGCGCGCTGTTCGGCTTCCTTCAGGAACTGCCGCTGTATTCCATCGTAGCACCCATCGCGCTGGTTCTGATCGTGGTGTTCTTTGTCACCTCGTCTGACTCGGGTTCGCTGGTGATCGACACGATCACTGCGGGCGGCAAGATGGATGCACCGGTGATTCAGCGCGTGTTCTGGTGTACGCTGGAAGGGCTGGTCGCAATTGCCCTGCTGCTGGGCGGCGGCCTCGTCGCTTTGCAGGGCGCGGCAGTTTCGACCGGCATCCCGTTCACGCTGGTGGTGCTGATCATGTGTTACTGCCTGTGGCTGGCGCTGAAATCAGAAAGAGCCAAGATGTAGCTCACATCACAGACAAGAAACGAAACGCCCGCGGTGACGCGGGCGTTTTTTTGGCCCGGGTGGCGCAGGTTCAGTTCAGCATCGCGATGGACAGGTTCAGAACCGAGGCAAAGCCTACCCAGCTCAAATAAGGCACAAGAGCGATGGCCGATAAACGATCCGCGCTCCACAAGGTGCGGATCAGTGCCAGAATGACACCCAGCAATGCGACAATAATGACCAGAGCCAGCCAAGGCTGTTGCAGCACGAAGAAGGCGGGCGACCACATGAAGTTCAGCGCCAGTTGCCCCCACCACAGGCTGAGCCCGGCGGATACCTGATCGGCTTCGATCAGTCGCCAGCCAACCATTGCGATCAGAATATATAGTACTGTCCAGACCGGTCCGAACACCCAGCCAGGAGGGTTGAACGATGGTTTATTCAGATTGGCATACCACTCTCCGGGTCCGGTGAGCGTGCCGATCAAAATGCCCCCGCCCAGCACCAGTGCAAGAAATGCGATACGTGTCGCCAGTTTTGCCATCACCTGTGGTTCCGTCCGATTGCCGGGCAGACTTAGCATTGTTCGATCTGGACACGCGCTTTGGCAGAGGAGGAAAACACGCCTGACGTTTCCTGCGTGTCGCTGCGCAAGGTTATGACCGCGCCTTGAATTTCGGCGCCTGAAACCGTGATTTCGCGCCCGCCCATTGTGTCGTCGACATCAATTGTGAAAGCTATTTCAGCCCCCGGTGGCAACTCCCCGATCCGCAGATCAAGAACGGATTGCCCATCCACCACAACCGGCACTGTTTTCAGAGCTTCGCTGCCGGCCACCAGTTCAAACGGTTGAAACACCTCGACACCAGCACCGGTTGCTGACACGTCAAAGATCAGGGCACCCTGAGAGTCAGAAAGATCAAGAAGCAAGGTAGAGCCTGCGATACTGCACGGCCCGGTGTTTTGTATTTCAAACCTGTCCTTCGGCGCGCCTTCGACGAAGGTCACATGCAGATCAGCAACAGCGGCAGAGGCCGTCATCGCACTTATCACACAGGTTACAGCCATTATGTATCCGAGTTTCCGGTGCATTGCGCTCTCCTGATTCAATCAAGTCATAGGGTGTTACGCGGGACGACGCCGACAGGATCAGATAAGCCTGCCTTGCCGCGACTAATCTTACCGGCGACGGGCACCAAATGAAAAAGCCCGCCGAATGGCGGGCCTTGATGTCTGATAACGCGGATCGCGAACGCTTTGCGCCGGTCCGCAAGGCTGTTAGCGGCGGATGCCCAGCTTTTTGATCAGGTCCTGGTAACGTGCTTCTTCCTTGCCCTTCAGGTAGTCCAGCAGCTTGCGGCGCTGGGCAACCATTTTCAGCAGACCACGGCGACCGTGGTTGTCTTTCTTGTGGGTTTTGAAGTGCTCGGTCAGGGTGGTGATGCGCGAGGTCAGAATGGCAACCTGGACTTCGGGCGAACCGGTGTCGCCTTCTTTGGTTGCGAATTCCTGCATGACGCGTGCTTTTTCAGCGGCAGTGATCGACATCGGGGTCTCCTTTAAAGGTTAGAGTTGATGGCGCAGGCCGGGATGTCGTCCAGCACAGGCCCATGGAGAAAACCGCACCGATTCCGATGCGGATGGGCGCGTATAGGCGCATTTGCTGCAAATGGCAAAGGGATTCTGGGGGGTCAGGTTGTCTGCCCGTATTGCGCCAGTTCCGCCCCGGTGATCAGTTCAACATGTTCGGGGGTAATTCCCGCGGCGCCGTACAGATGCGCGACCTCTTCGCCATCGATCATGATGCGCGTCAGATTGGTGTTTGCTGCATCCGTTTCAATCCTGATATCTGGGTCGGTCTGACTGTCCCACGCGATCAGCAGACGATCCTCGTCTGGCTGAAAATCCATGATGGTGACTTTCTCATCGCTGTTGTCGGATTTCAGGATGAATTCGTCAGCCCCGCGACCCCCTGTCAGGATGTCCTCGCCGCCCGCGATCAGGATATCTTCGCCGTCGCCGCCGTTCAGGAAATCGGCTTGTGATGCAGCGCCGTCATCGGTGCCCGACAGCACATCATCCCCATCGCCGCCAAACAGCACATCCTGTCCTTCGCCTCCGGCCAGTCTGTCATCGCCATAGCCGCCATGCAGTGCGTCGTCACCTCCGTCGCCGGACAGAGTGTCGTCGCCTTGTCCTCCGAACGCTGTATCTGCGCCTGCGCCGCCTGACAGATGATCCGCACCGAAATGGCCCAGCAGCCTGTCATCGCCCTCGTTGCCCCAAAGCACATCGTCATCGGCCTCGCCGTGCAGGACGTCATGGCCTGTTCCGCCATACAAGGCGTCTGCTCCGGTGCTGCCATGCAGGACGTCGTTGCCCGCGCTGCCGTGGATCAGATCGTCCCCCGCGTATCCGTTGATCTGATCATTCCCGTCCTGTCCGGTCAGAACATCGTTACCGTCCTCGCCGGCGATAACCAGATCGCCCTGAAATTCGGAAACCACCTTACCTTCGGCCGAAAGAGGCATTTCGGGTGCGTCGATGTTTTCGCCAACATCCAGGAATTCGCCTTTTGGCAGTTCGGCCGGGGTTTCGCCTTCGCCGCTGTCCAGGTCCTCATCGGATGCAAAGGCGTCACCGATAGCATAGGCTGCACCCCCGATAGCGGCCAATCCGATTAATCCGGCCAGAAACATGACAGCGCTCTCCAAGCAAGATGTCCCGAGTGTCAAACATCCTATCAAATCAGAGGTTTGGTCAAAGCCAAGTTGCTGACGTGGTTAACCCTTTGTAACTACGTTTTGTCACCAGGTTTCCGGCTTTTGGGTGTAGGCGATGTACAGCGGGTGTTTGGGATGCCCGTCTTTGGTCAGGCCAAGATGAAACAGCGGTTGCCCGGTGCCGCGCAGCAGGGTTTCGACGGCAGGCCCGCGTTCTAAATGCGCGCCGTGGGTGCCCCAGGCGGCAATCACCTGATCGGCCCAGTCCACCCCGCTCAGGATGGCCCGGTCATTCTCCGGCCCGACAGGGCAGGCGGCAGCTCGCATTTTACGGGGGTCTGTGTCGCGCCAGGCAAAGATGTTGGTGACCTGAAACGCCCCGAACCCTAGCGCCCGAGCCCGGCGCTCGCACCGTTCAACCGTTGGGTCATTCTGCACCTCGGTCGCCGTGGATGGGTTGAGCATCACGAACAGCGCTTTGCGCCCTTGCGGGTCCCACATGCGGGTCAGGCTGTAGCGATATCTCTCGCAATCCGAATAGATCGCTGTCGAAGGCGCATCGCCCTTGGTGTGCGTTCGGGTGATCATAGTCTTCGCCTAACACGCGGCTCCGGCAACGAACACCCGGCTGGGATGTAGTTCACCTGATTTATAGACGCCGACCGCCACAGCCTTGCCATCGAGCGACGCCCAGGCTTCGTCGCCATATTCAACGTCCGAGGCCAGTACCATGCCTGGATTGCCATTGCGCAGACGTGCAGCACCCTCAGAGGTGCATTTCAGTTCGGGCAGGTCCGACAGGCCGGTTTCCAGAGGGTGCAAATAGCCATCCAACGCGGTGGTTTTGGCCATACCATCAATCTGTTCGACGCTCAGACCGTCCTTGGCCTCGAACGGGCCGGACCAGATGCGGCGGAGTTCCCTGA
>JBCCIK010000139.1:0-7108 GCA_039028255.1 Pseudomonadota bacterium
CGAGAACTCGGTGGTGCAGACCGGAGTGAAATCCTTGGGGTGCGAGAACAAAATCGCCCAGCTGTCGCCGATCCAGTCGTGAAACTGAATGGTGCCCTGATCCGTCTCTGCCGTGAAATTCGGAACCGTGTCATTGATGCGAGGAGCCACTGTGTTTCCTTCCATGGCGCGTTGTCATGTCCTGCGTCATAGGGCGTGCAAAGCCGGACGGACAAAACAGCGCCGCGGTTCGACGCGCCGGTATCCACCCTTTCGATGACACTTTTTCTTGAGATGGCTGCGCCCGGTAAGTGCTCAGAAATCTGATCACCGTGGATAAACCCGCTGTGGAAATCAGCGCGCTGTCGGTGCGTTACGACCCAATCTGATGGGCAAATAAGGGGGTCATAGTCCGCAAGACAACATCGCGCGGCTCAAAAAAGAACCAGATGACAGGGGCTTGGCGATTTTTGGGAAAACGGCCCGGAAGTTGCGGAGAATTTAGGACAATCCAAACCCCTGCACGTGGTGCGCGTCGCCGAAACACCCCTATGCAGACCGAGGTCAGCGCAGTTGGTGTCGGCCACCCCTGACGTATTTCTGAACCAGAATGCAATTGGCAGCTTTACGATCCGAAGGCGCGCACAGTGGCCGATGAGCGGCATCGGACCGCTCGATCAACTCGCCGTTGATGACAATGATCCCAGGATCAACAGGCGTGCCCGTAAAGTGCTGTTAGGCAAGTGCTTTAGCGCGACCTGTACCGCGCGGCGCCTATCACCTTGACCAGAGCCTCCCGCACGGGCTCGGGCTGAGCATCCACCGCATTCAGCACATCGCGCAATTCAGCCCGCAATCCATGCATCTGATCAATAAGAGATATCATCATCGACAGCGCGTCCGGCTCCATCTCGTACTGTTCGCGAAGCTCACATGCCAGTTCGAGCCGTGCAACATCGATACTTTGATACACCAGACCCTGTTCGGATTGCTCGGGGATCACGATTTCAGCGGCCAGAAATTCGGTCAATCGGGCCGAGGTCAGCCGGGTGACGGTTGCGATCAGTTGATCTTCGGTCAAGGTGCGGGTCATGACGGCATTCCTTTCCGTGGATCATAGCTGTGTGTTTCGCGCCATGTCTCCATAAACTGCTTTAACGCGTCATCAATTTTGTCAGGCATCGAAACGGTCAGCTCAATCAACTGGTCCCCGCGTTCGGATGCTCCGCGTTTCTTGACGCCCTTGCCTCGCAGACGCAGGGTTTTGCCACTGCTGGTTCCGGCCGGTACGCTGACATTTACACCCCCGTCGATTGTGGGGGCGGGCACCTTGGCGCCCAGAATCGCCTCGTCAATTGTTATCGGCAGCGTGATGTGGATGTCGTCGCCGTGACGTTCAAACACCGGATGGCTGGCCACGCTGACCGTGACCAGCGCATCACCCGGTGGACCTTCGCCAAAACCCGGCGCGCCTTTGCCGCGCAGCCGGATGGTCTGACCATTGGTGATACCGGCGGGGATCTTGACCTCGATCCGGTCACCATCCGGCAGCGTCAGCTTTTGGCTGGCTCCGAACACAGCGTCCAGAAAACTGATTTCCAGCGAATAGCTCAGATTATGCCCGGGCGCATGAAATTCCTGTGTGCGTTGTCCGCTAAATCCTCCGCGCCCGCGCATGAACTCTGCAAAGATATCGGACATATCGTCGGGTTCTCCGTAACCACCCGCGCGATAGGGGTTGCCCGCAGCTTCGGCATAGTCGCGGTAATACTGTTGTTGTGGTCGTTCCTGGCCCGAGGCGTCAATCTCGCCCGCATCATAGCGCTGTCGCGTTTCCGGATCCTTCAGCAGATCATAAGCGGCCGCGGCTGCCTTGAATTTTGCCTCCGCTTCGGCATCGCCGGGTTTCAGGTCCGGATGGCAGTCCTTGGCAATGCGTCGATAGGCTTTTTTGATATCGGTCGCGCTGGCGTCCTTGGACACACCCAGGACCGAATAGGGATCATCGCTCATATCATTCTCGCGGTTCAGGTCTGATCTTTTGAACGTGTTTATCATGCGGCTTCATCCGATTGAACGAAAGAGGCGATTGAATTATTTCGTAAAATCCCGCAGGTCTGCTAATATCTGCATGTTTGCAATGATTGATCGACGGAGGTTTTCATGTCGCGCAGAATCAAATCCGCATTGGCCTTGCTGGCCGGGAATGCCATTGGATTGCTGCTGGCGGCCTTGCTGCTGTCCGGCTTTGCCATCAAGCCGATCTCGTTCGTCATTGTAGTGATTGTATTCACCGTGGTGCAGGTCGTGGCGGAACCGCTGATCCTGAAGATTGGCGAAAAAAAAGCGCCGGCGCTGAAAGGCGGCATTGCGCTGGTTGTCACGTTTGTCGGTCTGCTGGTAACCGATCTGATCACAGCCGGATTGAGTGTCGGCGGCGTTGCCAACCTGTTGGCGGCAACGCTTTTGGTCTGGTTGGGTGCGTTGATCGCCAGCGTTGTTCTGCCGATCTATGTGTTCAAAGAACTGCGCGCGCCCAAGACCTAGTCACAGTGCGTCTAGACTGGCCTTGACGGCCTGCCATAACTCTTCAACCGGTTCACATCCGACGGACAGGCGGACAAATCCGGGCGCAACGTCGTCGCCCCACCTTGCCCGTCGCTCAGCCGAGCTGTGGACCCCACCGAACGACGTTGCAGGCCGCAACAGGTGACATCCGTTGATGAACGCTTCGGCGCTGGCTTCGCTGTCCAGCGTCAGCGTCAGCAAAAACCCGAAACGTGCGGTTTGGGTCCTGGCAAGGATATGCGCAGGATCATCCGGCAGCCCGGGATAGCGGATGTGCTGCACGTTGGCGTGGATCGCCAGCCGTTCTGCCAGCACCTGCGCCGAACTGCACATCCGGTCAAAGCGCACGTCCAGCGTTTCAATCCCGCGATGCAACAGCCAGGCTTCGTGCGGGCCGGGGATCGCGCCAGATATGCGTCGCCAGTCTTCGACGCGTTCCATGATGTCAGAGTTGCGGCTGGCGACATGGCCCATCAACAGGTCTGAATGCCCACCCATCGCTTTGGTGTCCGACGCCACAACCACATCGATGCCCAGGTCAAGCGGGCGCTGGCCCAGCGGTGTCATTGTGGTGTTGTCGGCAATTGTGATGCCGCCTGCGTTCCGGACAGCAGAGGCAACGGCCACCAGATCCAACATGTCTAACCCCGGGTTTGACGGGCTTTCGACAAAAACCACGTCAAACCCGTCAAATCCGCCATCGGCAAAGGACCGGGTGGGGCGTTCAGTGATCGAAACGCCCAATGTGGACAAAAACCGGTCGGCCAGCAGCCTGGTGACATAATACCCGTCCGACGGTATCAAAAGCCGCGATCCGGCCTTGAGTGTCGCGAACAGGGCCGCCGAAATCGACGCCATGCCCGACGGGAAGCTCAGACATGGTGCATGTTCAAGATGCGTCAGCACATGTTCAAGATGTTGCCATGTCGGGTTGCTGACCCGACCATAGGAATGCTGGTCACCGGGCGTTCCGGGCAGATGGTACATGCTGCTTTGTGTCAGCGGCAACGCCACAGGTTCGCCTTTGCGCAAAGCGTTGCCGCGCAAGTGCAGCATCTGTCCGGTTTTTGGTGGTTTCATCGCTCAGCGCCCCGGAATTTCGTCGCGTGGCGGGCTGGGTTCCCAGTTTTCGATAATCTCAACCGCCTGCTGCGCGGTATCAACAAACCGAAACAAATCCAGGTCCTGCTCGGATATGGTTCCGGCATCGGCAAGCGCCTGCCAGTTTATCACCCGTTCCCAGAAGGCGCGGCCAAACAGCAGGAAAGGCACCCGCTCCATGCGGCCGGTCTGGATCAGGGTCAGAGACTCAAACAGCTCGTCCATCGTACCAAACCCACCCGGAAAGATGGTGATGGCGCGG
Source organism: Pseudomonadota bacterium (assembly GCA_039028255.1). GTDB lineage: Bacteria > Pseudomonadota > Alphaproteobacteria > Rhodobacterales > Rhodobacteraceae > Ruegeria. The sequence goes on from JBCCIK010000139.1 coordinate 3,911, forward strand.
GCGCGCATCAAAAAGTGCATTTTTCGGATAGCAAAGTAGTGGAAATTAAAGCTGAGCTCGGGCGTGACATACAGGTTTGGCGCCTGTTCATGCGGCAGGACGATATTCAGGCCGATCGAACATCCGCCGGCGTCCTGCGCGCCGCGGTTTCCCGCCTCCATAACGCCCGGTCCGCCGCCGGTGACAATCACATTCTCGCGACAGCCGGTTTCATTGGACTTCTCGGTCATCAGCCGGGCAAACTCGCGGGCTTCTTCATAGTATTGCGACAAGCCGGCCAGAGTCTCGGTCCGCGCGTTGTGTTTCTGGGCGGGTTCAGGGATGCGCGCGCCGCCGAACATCACAATGGTCGAGGTGATCTGGCGTTCGCTCATGATCATTTCGGGTTTCAACAGTTCCAGTTGCAACCGCACCGGACGCAGCTCATCCCGGCACAGAAAATCGTCGTCCGCAAAGGCCAGCCGATAGGCAGGGGACCGCGTTTGCGGTGTGTCCGGCACTTCGCTTGCGGTCGAGCGATCCGTTTGCGCATCGCGGAAGGGGCTTAGGCGGTCTTCTCTCATCTCAGAGGTTCCCTGCTTGCGTGTTTTTCAAACAGCTATAGGGTTCGCGAACAGAGTGCCAGTCACGGAAAGTCAAGAATGGATTGGAAGACGGAAATAGGCGCTGCCGCAAAGCGCATATCGGGCTACGCCCAGATCACCCCGGTGATGCAAAGCAGTCTGGCGGGGTATCCGGTCGAGCTGAAACTGGAGCACATGCAGCATACCGGCAGTTTCAAGCCGCGGGGTGCGTTCAACACCTTGCTTGGTTCGGATGTCCCCTCGGCGGGTGTGGTTGCCGCGTCGGGTGGCAATCATGGCGCGGCGGCGGCCTATGCGGCGGGCGTTCTGGGCTATCCGGCCAAGATTTTTGTTCCGGAAATCGCGGGCCCCTCCAAGATCGCCCTGATCGAACAGATCGGCGCGGACCTGACCGTTGTACCGGGCGAATACGCCAACGCGCTGAGCGCGGCCAGGGATCATGAAACCGCGTCCGGGGCTATGCAAATCCATGCTTATGATGCGCCTGCAACGGTTGCAGGCCAAGGCACGTGTTTTGCCGAATGGGAAGCACAGGGTCTTAAGGCCGACACGGTTTTGATCGCTGTTGGCGGCGGTGGCCTGATCGCCGGAGCGCTGGCCTGGTTTCAGGGCGCGCGCAAGGTGATTGCGGTCGAGCCTGAAACATCTTGCGCGCTGCACGCCGCGTTGCAGGCGCGCACGTTGGTGGATGTGTCGGTTTCGGGCATTGCGGCCAACGCGCTGGGCGCCCGGCGCATCGGGCAGATCTGCTTTGATCTGGCACAGGGCATGACATCGGTTCTGGTCAGCGATGACGCCATTGCCCAAGCTCAGAAGACGCTGTGGCAGTCTCATCGCATTCTGGTCGAACCGGCGGGTGCAGCGGCCTTGGCGGCCTTGACCTCCGGCGTGTATGTGCCAGAGCCGGATGAACGCGTTGCGGTTCTGATTTGCGGCGGCAACATCGCCCCCGATCCTTTTGTCGGTTAAACCATGCATGCCGGACGGTGGCTGCGGATCACGCGAAACTGGCCACATCGGCTGCCACGCGCGCCGCAATCGCATCGCTCAACGTCGCATTGCACCATGGGTTGGGCTTGCGTATAGGCCAGATCAACATGAACAGATTCGGTAAGGAGACGCCCCATGTCCAACGCGCAACTGGAAACCGCCATCGAAGCCGCCTGGGACGCACGCGATACGATCACGCCTGCAACCTCGGGCGAACAGCGTGAAGCGATCGAAGACACATTGAACGCGCTGGACAGCGGTGCATTGCGTGTTGCCCAAAAACTGGACAGCGGTGACTGGCACGTGAACCAGTGGGCAAAAAAGGCGGTTCTGCTGGGGTTTCGCATCAAGGACATGGAAATCCAGACCGGAGGTCCGCAGGCTGGCGGCTGGTGGGACAAGGTGGACAGCAAGTTCGCTGGCTGGGGTGAAAACCAATGGCGCGCAGCCGGGTTCCGCGCGGTTCCCAACTGTGTTGTGCGCAAATCGGCCTATGTCGCCCCCGGCGTGGTGCTTATGCCGTCATTCGTGAACCTTGGCGCTTACGTGGACGAAGGCACCATGGTCGACACCTGGGCCACCGTCGGGTCTTGTGCGCAGATCGGCAAGAACGTGCATCTGTCAGGCGGCGTTGGTATCGGCGGCGTGCTGGAGCCAATGCAGGCGGGGCCGACGATTATCGAAGACAATTGTTTTATCGGTGCGCGATCCGAAGTGGTCGAGGGATGCATCGTCCGCGAAGGCTCGGTCCTCGGGATGGGTGTGTACATCGGAAAATCGACCAAGATCGTCGACCGCGAAACGGGCGAAGTCATGTATGGCGAAGTGCCGCCCTATTCGGTTGTTGTCGCCGGCTCTATGCCGACCAAGAACGACATCAACCTGTATTGCGCGGTCATCGTAAAACGCGTGGACGAGAAAACCCGCTCGAAAACGGGGATCAACGAGTTGTTGCGCGACTGAACCGGACGGGTCGGCCACATGTGGCTGCGGGATCAGATCCGCAGCCTTTTTTCTGGTCACAAGGCGTGCAATTGCGCAGAAGGGTCCAGATATTTTCAGGAAGGTACGTGATGATCCCCCTTGATGTCGTTTTGCTTTTTCTCAGTGTTGCGATTGCGCTGGCGGCTGTGCCGGGACCGGACAACATCTTTGTTCTGACGCAATCCGCCCTTTATGGCCGGATGTCCGGGATGATCGTCACGCTGGGCCTGGCCTGTGGTCTGATTGTTCACACGACGGCGGCCGCCTTCGGGGTTGCCGTGATTTTCCAGACGTCGCAGACCGCATTTGCGGCGTTGAAATACGCCGGAGCCGCCTATCTGATGTATCTCGCGTGGAAGGCGTTCACGGCACAATCCGTGGATCTTGGCGGGGCCAGAGTATCGCGCGATGCAGCGCGCAAGCTGTTTTTGCGCGGCCTTATCATGAACATCGCCAACCCTAAGGTGACCATTTTCATGCTGGCATTTCTGCCGCAGTTTATTGATCCGTCGAACGGGCCGATCATTGCACAATTCTATCAACTGGGCGCGCTGATGTTTGCGGCCACCGTGGTTGTTTTTGGCGCTGTGGCGCTTGCTGCGGGCACGCTGGGCGGATGGCTCAAGAGATCGGAAGAGCA
>JBCCIK010000140.1:0-6618 GCA_039028255.1 Pseudomonadota bacterium
GTCTAACCTGATGAGCGAGCGAATCGCTGAAAACGGCGAGATTCAGCAGGTCGGTAAATACAAAATTCGCGGCAAGCTGTTCATGTACATGGCAAACATGTCGTGGAATTCATCCATGAAGACCAAAGGCGTCATTGAGATGTTGACGGCCAAGGATGATGATGGCAATTACGTTATTCCAAACATCATCTATTCCGATGCGTATTCCTCGGAAATGGTCGCCTATGCCGACCTGATCCTGCCCGACACGACATATCTCGAACGCCATGATTGTATCTCGCTGCTGGACCGGCCGATCTGCGAAGCGGACGCCGCGGCAGACGCAATCCGCTGGCCGGTGATCGAGCCTGATCGGGATGTGCGCGGGTTTCAGTCGGTTCTGATCGAGCTTGCCAACCGCATGAGCCTGCCGGGCTTCACCAATCAGGACGGCTCACCCAAGTGGAAGGATTACGCCGATTACATCGTCAACCACGAACGTCGGCCGGGCATCGGCCCGCTGGCCGGGTTTCGCGGCAACGGTGATCAGGTTGGTCGCGGCGAGGTCAATCCAAACCAGCTGGATCGCTACATCGAAAACGGCGGTTTTTTCGTCGCACATATTCCAAAAGGCGCGGATTACTACAAACCATGGAACACCGCTTATCAGGACTGGGCTGTCAAAATCGGGCTCTATGAGTCCCCGCAGCCCTATCTGTTTCAGCTGTATTCCGAACCGATGCGCAAATTCCAGCTGGCCGCCGAAGGTCATGGCACCCGCCAGCCACCTGATCACCTTCGAGCGCGAATCAAATCCGCTATGGATCCCCTGCCCATTTGGTATGAAACCGATCAGCAGGGCAACGACGGCTTCACCGTTAACGCCCTGACCCAGCGCCCTATGGCGATGTATCACAGCTGGGGCACACAAAACGCGTGGTTACGGCAGTTGCATGGGCGCAACCCGCTTTATGTTCCTACCAAGCTCATGCGCACGCACGGTTTACAGGATGGCGATTGGGCCAGGATCAGTTCGCCCCATGGCGCAATTGTCGTGCCGGTAATGGAAATGGCCGCATTGAATGACAACACCGTGTGGACATGGAACGCCATCGGCAAGCGCAAAGGCGCGTGGGCGCTGCACGAAGACGCCCCCGAGGCCACCAAGGGCTTTCTTCTCAATCACCTGATCCACGAATTGCTACCACCCAGGGGCGACGGCATGAGATGGGCCAACTCTGACCCGGTTACCGGTCAGGCCGCGTGGTTTGATCTCAAGGTCAACATTGAAAAAGCCGACCCGCCGGACGATGCGCAAAGCCAGCCGGAATTCGATCCGATCAAGTCCCCGGTGGGTACCGGACCTGAAAATCTGGCGTGGAAAGTCGGAACATGACCCGGATCCGCCCTTCATCTGGCCAAAAATATCCCGGGGGTGAATTGAGCCGCAGGCTCAAGAGGGGGCTGGCCCCCGCCCCGACCCCAATCAGCAGAGGCTCATTCACATGACCCAGCTACCACAATCCACACAACGCAAGTTGGGTCTGGTTATCGACCTGGATACCTGCGTCGGCTGCCACGCCTGCGTGATCTCCTGCAAAGGATGGAACACCGAAAATTACGGCGCCCCGCTATCTGATCAGGACGCCTACGGTGCCAACCCGTCCGGCACCTTTCTGAACCGGGTTCACTCCTACGAAATCACGCCGGAAGACGGCAATGCGCAACTGATCCACTTTCCGAAATCCTGTCTGCATTGCGAGGATGCGCCCTGTGTCACCGTCTGTCCGACAGGGGCCAGCTACAAGCGGGTCGAGGACGGCATCGTTCTGGTCAACGAAAGCGATTGCATCGGGTGCGGCCTGTGCGCATGGTCTTGCCCTTACGGCGCGCGCGAACTGGATCAGGCCGAAGGCGTCATGAAAAAATGCACCCTGTGTGTTGATCGCATCTACAATGAAAACCTGCCCGAGGTGGATCGCGTGCCATCGTGCGTACGGACCTGTCCGGCAGGCGCGCGCCATTTTGGTGATTTGGCGGACCCGGACAGCGAAGTCAGCAAACTGGTCGCGGATCGCGACGGTATGGACCTGATGCCTGAAATGGGCACCAAGCCGGTCAACAAGTATCTTCCCCCACGACCAAAAGATACGATCGAAGATCAGATAGACATATTGGCACCTCTGCTCGCGCCGGTCGCGAATGAGCCCAAGGGCTTTCTGGACTGGTTGGACAAAGCTCTTGAAAAACTGCCCGGAGGCACCGCCTGATGCACCCAGCGCCATCCGTCATAATCTTCACCACTCTGTCCGGACTTGGCTTTGGTTTGCTGACATTTCTAGGACTGGGACTGCCCGATGTGTCAGGCTGGTATGCGTTTGCGGTGTTCGCTCTGGCGTACGGGCTTGCCGTGGGCGGGCTGATGGCATCGACCTTCCATCTTGGACATCCTGAACGTGCGTTGAAAGCGTTCACGCAATGGCGCTCCAGCTGGCTCAGCCGCGAAGGCTGGTGCGCGGTGATCGCGCTGATCGTCATGGGGATTTTTGGGCTGGGCGTTGTTTTTCTGGGGCAACGCTGGACCGTTCTGGGCTGGATCGGCGCGTTCTTTGCGGTGGCAACCGTATTCACAACGTCGATGATCTATACGCAGTTGAAGACAATTCCGCGCTGGAACATGAACCTGACACCCGCGATGTTCCTCAGCTTCAGTCTGGCAGGCGGCGCACTGTTGGCCGGACAGGTCGACATCGCGCGACTGCTACTGCTGGTCGCAGCTCTGGTACAGCTTCTCTATTGGCGCAACGGCGACCGGGCCTTCGCCGCAGCGGGCACAACCCTTGGCAGCGCCACAGGACTCGCCGCACAGGGTGCTGTGCGCGCATTCGAGCCTCCGCATACCGGGACCAATTACCTGTTGCGGGAGTTTGTCCATGTGGTCGGTCGGAAACACGCGGAAAAACTGCGGCTGATATCTTTTGTTTTTGCCTTTTTGATACCGGCCCTGCTGTTGATGCTGCCTTTGCATTACGCGTTTATCATGCTTGCTGCGGGATCTCATCTTGTTGGCGTTGGCGTGTCACGGTGGTTGTTCTTTGCGCAGGCAGAACATGTCGTCGGGCTGTATTACGGCAAACGATAACGCAAGGGGGCCAGCCCCCTCTTGAGCCTGCGGCTCAATTCACCCCCGGGATATTTATGGCCAGATGAAGCACGGATACGCGCCAGGTGGCGACGGTCGCCGTCGGCCGACCCCGGAGCGCACTGCGTCCGTCAGGGTCAGAGCAGACCTGCGTGCTCCATCGCAGAATCGATTGCTGCCTTGGTCGGATCTTCCAACGCGGTCAATGGAGAGCGAACCTCTTCCTGACACAGGCCCAGCCTGCTGAGCGCATATTTTGCACCGACCAGCCCCGGCTCGATAAAGATGGCTTCGTGCAGAGGCATCAGTTTGTCCTGATAGGTCAGAGCCCTGGCATAGTCGCCTTCCAGTGTCGCCTGTTGAAACTCGGCGCAGAGTTTCGGCGCGACATTTGCGGTAACCGATATACAGCCAACGCCACCATGTGCATTGAACCCCAGCGCGGTTGCGTCTTCGCCGGACAGTTGGCAGAAATCCGCACCGCAGGTGGCGCGTTGCTGACTGACACGGGCCAGATCACCTGTTGCATCCTTGACCCCGATGATGCGCGGCATTTTGGCCAGTTCGCCCATCGTGGCAGGCGACATGTCGATGATGGATCGCCCCGGGATGTTGTAGATGATGATCGGAATATCCGCGCATTCATGCAGGGTTTCGTAATGTGCGATCAATCCACGCTGTGTCGGCTTGTTATAGTAGGGCGTGACCACCAGGGCCGCATCCGCGCCGGCCGCATTGGCGAATTGCACAAACCGGACGGCTTCGACAGTGTTGTTCGACCCGGCACCCGCGATTACCGGAACCCGGCCGGCAGCGGCTTTGACCACCTCTGCGACAACCATTTCATGCTCTTCGTGGGTCAACGTCGGGCTTTCCCCGGTTGTGCCAACCGGAACCAGCCCGGTCGAGCCGGACTCGATCTGCCAGTCTACAAGATGTTTTAGCGTTTTCAGGTCCAACTCACCGTTTCGGAACGGGGTGACGAGAGCTGGCATCGAACCTTTGAACATGAAACGCTCCTTGGGGTGCAGTTTGCGGTTTTTTGGCCTCGCATTGTCACGATCCTGGGTTTGTGAGTTGATCCCGGCCACGCAAGGTTTATCCTCTCAGCCTCTATCCTCGGTTGGTTGGGAAATGCAAGGGATGACACGCATTCAAAGCCTTTTGATGGCAGTGATTCTGTGTTTGGGGATCGGACCCCAGATCGCCTGGGCGGATGCCGCAGCAAATCTGCGCGCAGGTCTGAATGAAATGCGCAAGGGTGACTGGAACGCCGCGTTGCGCCTGTCGGGCGCGCGCGGGTCGGTGTCGCGCGACATTATCGTTTGGCACTGGTTGCGCGAAGGATTCGGAAGCTCGGGCGATGTTCTGGTGTTTCTCGAGCGGCGTCCGGACTGGCCGGGGCTGGCCTGGCTGCGCCGCAAGAGCGAACCGTCGTTTACCGGCGCCGATCCAGACAGAGCCTTGAAGTTTTACGCGCAAACCCCGCCGCAGACCGCGGAAGGCGCGCTGAACTACGCCGTTGCGCTGATGGCAAAAGGCCAGCAGGGGGAAGCTCAGGCCGATATCGTGACTGCGTGGCGCACCATGCCAATGGGCGCCGGTCTGCAAAAGGATTACCAAGAGAATTTCAATGCCTTGATCAAGCCGCATCATGCGGCCCGGTTGGACAGGATGTTGTGGGATGGCCATCTTGTCAGCGCCGACCGGATGCTGCCCTTGGTCAGCCCCGATCAGCGCAGGCTGGCCGAAGCCCGGATCGCGCTGCAAAAACGCCAACCGGGCGTGGATGGCAAAGTTGCCGCGGTTCCCAAATCGCTGACCGGGGCGCCTGGGCTGGCCTTCGATCGATTTGTCTGGCGGGACAGGAAAGAGCTGGATGACAGTGCCATCGATCTTATGCTGTCGCGATCCGTCGGACCTGATACATTGGGCGAACCCGATAAATGGGCGGAAGGCCGGCGCAGACTGGCGCGTCTGGAAATGCGACAAGGCACCGCGTCTCGTGCCTACCAGATCGCAGCGAACCATCATATGACGCCCGAGATGGGATACGGCTATGCTGATCTTGAGTGGTTGTCGGGATTTCTGGCACTGCGTAAACTGAATGATCCGGCAACTGCGATACGGCATTTCCAGAATTTCTCGGCCGCTGTGAATTCACCAATTTCCAAAGGCCGGGGCGGATACTGGCTGGGCCGGGCATACGCAGCTCAGGGCGACGCCGAAAAAGCCTATGCTGCCTATGCGGTTGGCGCGGATTACCAAACCTCATTCTATGGGTTGCTGGCCGCGGAAGAGATCGGCCGACCGTTTGACACCGAACTGGCCACGCCGCGCCGCGCGCCGCACTGGAAAGAAGCGGACTTTGCAAATTCAAGCGTGCTAGAGGCCGGTCTGATGCTGCTGAAGGCCGGAGAGGAAAATCTGGCGGAACGCTATTTGACGCATCTGGTCGAAAGTCTGGATCAGACGCAGGCGATGCAATTGGGCGATCTGGTTATCGAGCTAAAGCAGCCTCATCTGGCGGTGATGATCGCCAAACGCGCCGCAACAGTCGGAACGGTGCTGCCGGCGGCCTATTACCCTGTGCATCCTGTGGCAGATATGGGTTTGCCGATGGCCAAGGAAATGACGCTGGCGATTGCCCGTCGCGAAAGCGAATTTGATCCTGTGGTTGTCAGCGGTGCCGGTGCGCGCGGATTGATGCAGGTGATGCCCGCAACCGCCAAGCTGGTGGCGCAGGAACTGGGTATCCTGAGCGGTCATCAGACCCGCAGGCTGACGTCAGACTGGCAATACAACGCCAAACTTGGCGCCAACTACCTGTCCGGGCTGGCCGCCGATTTTAATGGAAATGTCGTAATGATGGCCGCAGGCTACAATGCAGGTCCAAGGCGCCCGATTTCCTGGATGGACCGCTATGGTGACCCCCGTGCGGGGGAAATTGACGTGATCGACTGGATCGAGACCATTCCGTTCAGCGAGACACGCAACTACGTCATGCGGGTCACGGAAAGCCTGCCGGTTTATCGCGCCCGTCTTGGCCAACCGCCCTTGCCGGTTCCGTTTTCCAAAGAACTGGTGGGATCAACACTGGCGGCATTTGCTCCGTAGGGGCCGCCCGGAGCCAGCGCTTGATTGTGACACACATCAAGATTTTTCCTTTTTGGCAGCAAGAATTTCCTTTGCGCCCGAACCGGACCTTGATGCAACATTCAGAGAACTGCAGGTGCCGAGCCCATAGTTCTGAATCCTGCGAACGGTACTAAGGACTGCTATTCGTTCAATTCCTCGCCCAGCCACTCGATAAGCTGATCGGTGTTTGGGTGAACGTGACGGGATCCACCGCGAAGGACGGAAATCTCCGTCGGGCGAGCGATCATTTCGTTGCACGGCCTTATGAGCTTGCGTTCTGCAATCATCCCCTCGGTGGTTCTGCCCCATCCGAGAGCGATGCCTTGACCGGCTACAGCAGCTTGAAGAACTAGCGGGTA
>JBCCIK010000141.1:0-6541 GCA_039028255.1 Pseudomonadota bacterium
CCCCAGGTTGAGGATATAAGAGTTCCAGGGGTCTATGGACTCGAAAAGCCCATTGCCGATGACAGATTTTGTAATATAAACCTAATGCAGAGGAGTGTTTCACTAGTGAAACAACAGGCAGGATAGTTCGGCAACGAAAGGGTTGAGACCGCGATCCTTGTGGAAGTAGAACTGGAACATCTTTGGCGTGTTGGTGATCTGCGCAATCTCTTCAACAGTTACCGTGGCCAGCGAGGATACACCGAACATTGTCCCGTATTTGTCCGCCGCTTTGGCAACGGCGCGCTCTCCTTCATGGTGAAACAGTCGCTGCAGGGCTGTTGGCGCACAGTAGATCGGCATGTCCAGTTTCTGGCCCATGACCTCGACGCTCATGTCCACGTCTTCGACACCGTGCAAAACGTTGGGGACAAGATCCACATCGTCAAACGCCGACGTATTCCGGCGATATGTGATTTCGTCATCCGCCGCGCCGTCGATGTAGTGAAAGATAGGACTGGGAAGCCGGCGTTTTGCCAGCTTTCGGAATTCCTGGAAGTTGTGGCAGTTCGCAAGGCGCATCGGGTGTCTCCAAATTTGGTAATATTTTTTTACCAATTGGCTGATACGCAATTTCCAAGGCTTTGACAAGAAAAAACACCCGCCGATGTAAAACGACGGGTGCAGCAGTTCTGATCGGGGTTCAGCAGGCGGGTCAGGTCTGCTTGGTGACCTGAGTAAAGTCCAGCTCGACCGGGGTCTCACGGCCGAATATCGAAACTGAAACCTTCAGCTTCTGGTTTTCGTCGTCCACCCCTTCGACCATGCCATCGAAATCCTCGAACGGGCCGTCGTTGACCTTGACCTTTTCGCCCACTTCAAAGCTGATCATCAGCTTGGGTGCTTCCTCGCCTTCCTGAACACGGTTCAGAATCTGGTTCACCTCGGCGTCGCGCATCGGCATCGGACGGCCCTGCGGACCCAGAAAGCCGGTCACCCGGTTGATCGAATTGATCAGGTGATACCCCTGATCCGACATTTCCATATGAACCAGCACATATCCGGGCATAAAGCGGCGTTCGGTCGTGACCTTTTTGCCCCGGCGCACTTCGATCACCTCTTCGGTGGGCACCAGAACTTCGTCGATATCGTCCTCAAGGCCCTGCTCGGCCACGGACGTGCGGATTTGTTCTGCGATCTTCTTTTCGAAATTCGAAAGAACGCTGACCGAATACCACCGTTTCGCCATGAACCTGTCGTCCTCGTTTGCCTTGGGCCGCATCCCGTCTTGCGGGCACACCCTGTATTGAAATCCAGTCGCGGCCTGTCCGCGTCATCCGGAATAAAAAGCGGCGCGCAGCCCGAATCGCCGCACGCCCATCCCGAAAGGTACCGCGTCACCTACTCTGACATTGCCTGCTGTGCAAGAGGGCAGTGGCGCCTTGGCACCGAATGATCCGGCTTAGCTGAACGCGCCCAGGATCAGTTGCAGACCGCCCCGAATGCCCAGATCGATCAACGCAAAGAACACAGCAGTAATGGCCGCCATGATGAACACCATGACCGTGGTCAACAGCACCTCGCGCCGGGTTGGCCAGACGACCTTGGATACTTCGGCGCGGACCTGCTGAATAAACTGGATCGGATTGGTGGTGGCCATGAGGCGGATTCTCTCTGCTAGCGGATGAGCCGGACATAGCCGGGCATTGCGACAATTTCAAGGTGCCACGTCCAGCCAAATTGCAAAGTCGCTGACCCCCCGGGCATGGCCGGTCTGGCATCTTGATACAGAACGACCATTCACGCGATCAAAGCACATCCATGTAAAAAATATGACAAATCAACGGTTCAGTATGCAAAGGCCCTGACCCCCGATCGGTCCAGAGCCCTTGTTTTCAGTGCTTTATGAGATCACCGGTGGAACCTTGCAGTTCTTTTTTGTCATTTGTGTTGTTATCGCATCGTAATTGCCTTTTGCCTGGGCCAACTGATTGGATTGATCTTGGGTTGCAGCCAAGGCAAACGCGGCCGGCCAAAACAATACCAGCGCAACCCCGGTCGCAACTGCGTCGGTGGTGGATGCCTTCTTTTGTTCAGCGCTCAGGCGATTGACGTTGCTGGCGATTTGATTTCTCTCCTCCATCAGTTCGCTGCACGTGCGATCTTCGTAGAGGCCCGGACTGACATAAGCAGACGACACTTTGTCTGGCGAAGCGGCGCAAGCTGTCAAAAAAGACGTGACAACTATGCCGGAAATAACTTTTCGCAAATCGTTCTCCAATTGTTGAACAGGCTTTTAAGGATGCTTTGACCAGCGATCAGAAATCGCCGGTGTTGCGCACTAAAGCCGAAAACAAGTTTTGATAGAGTTAACTGCGAGAAGAACTTGACCGCATTTGAGGTATATCCAGCCAAAACAGGCGGATAAATTAAGGCTTCGGCTTGTCGTCCCAGTCGTCATTCAGGATACGGCGCGCGTCGCCTTCGGGGTCTTCATACTGGTTGGAACGGACCGTGTAGACAAAGGCAACCAGACCAACGCCGCCCAGAAACAGCGAAATCGGGATCAGATAGGCAAGTACATTCATTCGGCTCACCTCAGCCTCAAAGCGTTCAAGGATACGGTAATTGACGAGGTCGACATTGCAAGGGCAGCAATCAGCGGGGTTGCCAGCCCAGCCACCGCCAGCGGGACGGCGACAATGTTGTAGACCGTGGCGATCCGGAAATTCTCGCGAATCCGTCTGGTCGCCTTGATCGCGGTATCGCAGGCGTCTGCAAGTGGCGACAGATCGTTACCCAAAAGAACGATATCCGAAGCAACCCGCGCCGCATCCAAAGCCGACGCAGGAGAAATCGAGACATGCGCCGCAGCCAGAGCCGCCGTATCGTTCAGCCCGTCGCCTACCATCAGGACGTGCTGTCCTTGATCGCCGAGTTCCTGAATCTTTCGGGCTTTGTCTTGCGGCAGCGCTTCGGCAATCCAGGTTTCGATGTTCAGCTTTTTGGCCAAGGCGCTGACCGCGCCCTGTGCGTCCCCTGACATCAGGATGATCCGTTTGCCCGATTGCGCAAACGCCTGGACCGCCGCTGCCGCACCCGGTCGCAAAGCATCGGAAAAGACAAACGGCACCGCCGGATTTGACCCGACCGACAACCACGCCGAAGTCTGCGTCCCTTGATCACCGCCAACCCAATCCGCGCGACCCAGGCGGACGCGCTGGCCGCGATACAGGCCCTCAGTTCCGTAACCGGGCACTTCGACGATATCCTGAATGTCAGCCGGGTTTATTCCGGCCGTCGCACCCGCTCGGGCCAGTGCAACCGACAGAGGATGCGCCGACGCAGCGGCCAGCGCCAGGGCGATTTTCAGGTCCGCGCCACAGTGATCGTCCAGATTGGTCAGTTCGGGCGTGCCGGACGTGAGTGTTCCGGTCTTGTCGAAGACAACCGTATCCACCTGGGCCAGACGCTCCAATGCGGTGGCGTCTTTTATCAGCATACCCTTGCGAAACAAGCGACCGGACGCTGCCGTTGTGACAGCAGGCACAGCCAACCCCAGCGCGCATGGGCACGTGATGATCAGAACCGCCGCAGCGATGTTCAGTGCGGTGCGCACGTCGCCAGAGTAGACATACCATCCTAGGAAGCTGAGCGCTGACAGGATGTGGACGCCGGGCGCGTACAGCCTGGCCGCTTTGTCCGCAAGTGACGTATAGCGCGATCTTCCCGATTCAGCGATTGCAACCAGATCAGCCATACGGTGCAGGGACGTATCGTCGCCCACCGCAGTGGCGCAAATGGTCAGGGGGCCGGTCAAATTGACCTCACCCGCGCTGACCATCTGACCGGTTTGTGCAAAGACCGGCAGCGTTTCCCCGGTCAAAAGCGAGCGATCCAGTTCTGACCGGCCTGCAACGATCCGGCCATCCACCGGCATCCGCCCACCGGGCCGCACCAGAACGAGATCATCGATCCGCAGGTCGGATACCGGGACCTCTGCCTCGGTTCCATCGTTGATGCGACACGCGCGCGGCACTTCCAGCGCGGTCAGTTCTTCGGCAGCCGAACGTGCCGCCGCACGGGTGCGATAATCCAGATACCGTCCGGCCAGCAGAAAGAAGGTCAGGGCCAGCGCAGCGTCGAAATAGGCATGTTCACCGCTGAGCGCAGTTTCCCAGAGCGATGTCACCAGCGCCAGCAGGATCGCAAGTACAATCGGAACATCCATGTTCAGCCGACGGACCCGAAGGGCGGACCAGGCATTTGCAAAAAACGGCTGAGCTGAAAACGCTATTGCAGGCAGGGCAATTGCCGCAGAAATCCAGTGGAACATGTCGCGCGTTGCATCCGATGCCCCGGACCAGACCGAAACCGATAGCAGCATCACGTTCATAGACGCGAACCCTGCCACAGCCAGCCGCATCAGCAGATCGCGCCCGGCTTTGTCGGCGCGGGTGGCGGACAATGCGGCGGGATCCAGTTCATGCGCCTCAAAACCTGCATCGTTCATCACCGGTATCAGGTCCGCTGCCTGAATCTGAGGCGCGGCTTTGATCATGGCGCGTTTGAGCGTCAGATTAACCCGCGCATCCAGAACCCCGGGATGTGCGTTCAGGGCCCGTTCGACCGCTGCGATGCAGGCCGAGCAATGGATACCCGGTAAAGACAACGCGATCTGCATCCCATCGTCCGCTGGCTGTACGTGATCTGCCGGGGTCGCGAGGCAACCCGGACAAGCCGCAGGTCCTGATGAAAGATACGCCGTCACCTGCCTAACCTTTCACGTATAACGGTATACGCTGTGTGAATTCGGACCCCTCAAAATCCCGGGCCACCAGCCGGATGTTCCAGTTTCCTTCACCTAAAGTGGCAGGCGTTGCATAGGCGATGCCGTCAAAGACAAAATCCGGCGAAAAATCATCCCGCACATGTGTTGCCCGTCCAACAACCGCCTTGAGATCGGCAACCTGAACCGGCGCCCCGGTGGCATCGGTGATGTGCAGGATCAGCAGACCGCCTGTGGTCTCGACCCGGACATTCCACCCCATCGCCTGTTGCTCTTGCAGCCGTTCATTGAATTCCTGACTGGCCACATAAGAGTTTTTGACCTCAAGCCCCGGGAAGGTTTTGACCGCACTGTACGCCAGCAGCAGATTTACCGCGACAATCACCGCAAATGAGCCGACAAAGACTGCCAGCGCATGTTTTCCCGTGAATTTTCGTTCAGTCATGATCAGTTTCCCCGTCCATTGAACGTGGTGTCCTTGTAGGCGCGTTCACCGCTGATGACGTCTTCGACCCAGATTCGAACAGGTGAGGCATTTGCGCCCGCAGGCCCTGAATTCCCGGCAGCAACTATGTACACCCGTGTCAATTGTGCCGTATCTGCCGCAACATTCACAGTCAGAAGATCGGTGCCTTCGATTTCCATCCTCAGCGCCGGATCGCCGGTAAGTGAGAGGGTGAACAACCGATCCTCGCCATGTTTGTTGCGCAGACGCACATCGTAGGTGTTGCGGATCGTTCCATCGGACATCGTGACATAGATAGGGTTGCGCACCGGTGCCACGGTCAGGTCAATATCGGATCGTATGAACAACGCGAACAGCAACGCGAACCCAACCAGCGACCACAACGCGGTATACATGATCGTGCGGACCCGGAAAATATGGTTCCACACACTTACGGGAGGTTGACCCGAACGTTCGCGGGTCTCATCGCTCAGCGCCATGTAATCGATCAACCCACGTGGTTTGCCAACTTTTGCCATCATGTCATCACAGGCATCAATGCACAGCGCGCATGTGATACATTCAAGCTGTTGACCGTCCCGGATATCGATGCCGACCGGGCAGACATTCACGCAGGCCATGCAATCAATGCAATCCCCGAGGTCGGAATCGCTTGTGCGTTTGCCTTTGCCTCGTGGTTCGCCACGCCATTCGCGATAGGCCACAACCAGAGTGTCCTCGTCCATCATCGCGGCCTGAATACGCGGCCAGGGGCACGCGTAAATGCAGATCTGTTCACGGGCGAATCCGCCAAACAGAAACGTGGTACCGGTCAGGATCAGCATTGTGGTGTAGACCACAGGATGCGCAGTGCCCGTGACCAGTTCGCGCACAAGGGTCGGCGCATCCGCAAAATAGAAAACCCAAGCGCCACCGGTGGCCAGACCAATCAAAAACCACGCCGACCACTTTGTTAGGGTCAGCCTTGCCTTGCGGAAGTCCAGGCTTTCCTGCCGATGCAGCCGCAGCCGGGCATTCCGGTCGCCTTCGATCCAGCGTTCCACAAGTATGAACAGGTCGGTCCAAACCGTCTGAGGACAGGCATAACCGCACCACACCCGACCCAGTGCCGAGGTGAACAGGAACAGGCCCAGACCGGCCATAATAAGCAAACCGGCCACGAAATAGAATTCATGCGGCCAGATTTCGATCCAGAAGAAATAAAATCGCCTGTTTGCAAGGTAAGGCTGACCCTAACAAAGTGGTCGGCGTGGTTTTTGATTGGTCTGGCCACCGGTGGCGCTTGGGTTTTCTATTTTGCGGATGCG
>JBCCIK010000142.1:0-6442 GCA_039028255.1 Pseudomonadota bacterium
AATTTGGTGTGCAGCAACACGCCCGATGGCGATGATCCATCCGGCCCGTCGTAACACAGGTTCAGACGGCGCGGCAAAGCTGAATGGCACGAGTTTACAAAGCAGTAGCGACGCGACCAGTGCACCAGTGGTATCTTGTTCAGCGTCGGCGACCGCTGGCGGATCGAGGTAAAGAACATCCGTTCACGAGCGCCGCCCTGCACCCAGAGATTTCCCATGGGGACCTGACGCTGCACCCGATAGGGCCCGGCGTCAAACCAGTTCAGCACGGCGGTCGGATCCGTATCCGCATCATAAGACTGTGACCCCAGCGGACCTTTGGGATACAGATCCAGCAACAGCGCACCAAAGGCTCTGCGCCCTTGTTGACCCAGCCAATGTGTCAGGTCGTGCAAGGACCGTGTCTGGTGATGGGCATAAATCAGCAGTTCGTCCGCATCCACCATCAGACACCAGTGGCGATGCCCGTAACGCATTTGCAGCCATGTAAGCCAATCCAGCCCATAGCGGGATGCCCTGTATCCGGCATGGGTTTGCCACAACGAGACATCCGGCTGATCCAAAAGAAACCGGGTTGAACCGTCATCGCTGCCATTGTCGACGATCAGAAAGTGGTCAACACCCAACGCCCTGTAATGTTTGAAAAACCACGGCAGGCGTGTCAGTTCGTTGCGCAGGGTGGTAAAGGCCAGTATGTCGGTGGGGCCGATCTCTGCGGTCCGATCGGTGACATTGCTCAACTGATGACGGCTGCGCCAGGATCGCATCAGCAACCGGCGGCGTTTCCAGCGCAGCCGATACTGCTGCGTCAGAGAAATAGCGGGAAGATGCGCCGATCCGCTGCTCACACATCCCTCATTTTTCGTAGTGGCCGTTTTGATGCCAGCGCCAGGCGTCAGCGATCATAGTCTCTAACGTTGATCTTTTCGGGTTCCATCCCAGTTCGGACCTGGCCCGGACCGAACCTGAAACCAGTCTGGTGCAATCGCCGTCCCGGCGCGGACCAACGGTGTATGGTACAGGGCGGTTCGTCACGGATCTGGACTGTTCGATCACCTCGTATACTGAGAACCCCGACCCGGTTCCAAGGTTGAACACGCGATTGCCTTTGCCGTTTTCAAGCCATTGCAGCCCCAGAACATGCGCGTCCACCAGATCGCACACATGCACATAGTCCCGGATACAGGTGCCATCGGGCGTGTCATAGTCGGTGCCAAACACTTTCAGACCATCGCGATTGCCTTCAATCGCGTCCAGCATCAACGGCACAAGATGGGTTTCCGGGCGATGGAACTCTCCGACGTCACCGTCGGGATCAGCGCCCGCCACGTTGAAGTAGCGAAATATCACATGACGCATCCCATTCGCGGTCTCGAAATCCCGCAGAATATCCTCGATGGCGCGTTTTGAGGCGCCATAAGCGTTCAACGGGCTTTGCGCAGAATTTTCGTCCAGGACGATATTGTCCTGATCGCCATAGGTTGCGCAGGTTGAAGAGAAAACGAAATCCAGGCACCCTGCAGCAACCGCTGCTTCGATCAGGTTCAGTGATCCGGTCACGTTGTTCGACCAGTATCTGCCGGGTTCGCGCATTGCCTCGCCAACCTGGCTGAGTGCTGCGAAATGCATCACGGCGACCGGCTGATAGGTTTCAAACACCTGATCCAGCCGCGCGCGGTCCAGCAGATCGCCGTGTTCGAACGGGCCGAATTTCACGGCATCCCGCCAACCGGTACTGAGATTGTCTAAGGTGACAGGAACATAGCCCGCCCGGGCCAGGGTCTTGCAGGCGTGTGATCCGATGTATCCGGCCCCTCCGGTAACAAGAATGGTCTTCATACGTGGCCCGTTGTGTCAGAGTTGGATGTTCCTACGTCATCGCGCCCGCCGCGGTCATGGGGAAAAGAGATCAATCCAGACCCATATTGGCCATCATGGCTTCGATTTTCGCCACGTCCTGCGGGTTGTTCAATTCCCAGAACTGACGGCCTTTGGCGTCGACCTCGACGCATAAAACCTTGCGGCCGTTTTCCATGAACCGCAGCTGTTCCAGCCCTTCAAGCGTTTCCAGCGGGCCGGTCGACCAACCGGTATATGCGGCCAGCGCGTCGGGGCGGTAGGCGTAGACGCCGACATGATGAAACACCGGCGTTGGGGCATTGTCTGCATAGGGTTCGGTGGTGAAGGGGATCACCTCTTTCGAGAAATACAGGGCGCTGCTGTCGCAAGCAAAAACCGCCGTCGTTCCGCCAACCCGTCCATGTCGGCGGTCGTTGAGAAGACCGTGCAGCGCCTGCCCGTCGCAGCGCAGAACCGGTGTGGCAACGCCCGCGTCCGCAGCCCCCCGCAGCCCCACAATCAGGTCTTCGACAAACCAATGCGGGGTGAGCGGCGCATCACCTTGCAGGTTGACGACGATTTCATAGCCGCCGCCCAGAGCGTCATGTGCTTCGGCGCAGCGTTCGGTGCCGTTCCTGCACGCTTCAGAGGTCATAACCACTTCGGCCCCGAATTGCGTGCACACATCGCGGATACGATCGTCATCGGTTGCCACAACCACACGATCCACGCCCGAAACGGATGTCGCAGCCCGCCAGGATCGTTCGATCAAGGTCATCGCGGTGCCGCTGACGCCGGTCAGAGGCACAAGTGGTTTGCCGGGATATCGGGACGAGGCATACCGGGCCGGAATAACGATGAGAACGGACATCAGGCTTCCTTCAATTCGACACCGGGCGCGAAGGCTATGAAGAACGGATTTGCATACCCGTCCTTGCCGTAGGTCAACGGTGTGTGATCGTCAAAGCGCACAACCTGTCCGCCCGCGCCGGCCAGAACCGCATGACCTGCGGCGGTGTCCCATTCCATCGTCCGTCCGACGCGCGGATAAAGATCCGCCTCGCCCGTTGCAACCAGACAAAATTTCAGGGACGAGCCCGCGCTTTTGCTGTCCTGAACAGCGTATTTGCCGATGTAATCATCGGTTGCCTGATCCCGGTGCGATTTAGAGGCCACCACCAAAAGCGCGGAATTGTCTGGTTTAGAGACTGATATCGGTTTAACCCCATCGGCCCGCGCTTTGTCCAGATCGCCGGTTTCCTCGACCGACTGACCATCGGCCCGAGTGTAGAACATGCGACCGCGCGCTGGCGCATATACCACGCCCCGGGTCGGAACCCCGTTTTCGACCAGCGCGATGTTGACAGTGAAGTCGCCGCGACGATTGATGAATTCCTTGGTGCCGTCCAGCGGATCGACAATCAGGAATTTGTCGTCTTTCTGGGTATGCGACGCCGCCTGCTCCTCGGTCACCACAAGCACGTCCGGAAAGGCCGCGCGCAGTCCGCTTGCGATTATTGCGTCGGCGGCCTCATCCGCTTCGGTTACCGGGCTGGAATCGGATTTGACCTTCACTTCAAAATCGTCCGAATTGTAAATCTCCATGATCTTGTCGCCCGCCTCAAGGGCCAGACGACGGATGACGGGGATAAGGGCGTCATAGGTCACAAAAAAGCTCCGTTCCTGTGGTTTGTTGATCCAAACTCATCTGGGACTTATGATGTGCCGGTTACCAGACGGCAAGATATTCATGCCAGATTAGAGGCGACGCAGCAGGAAAGACCAATCAGGTGTTCTATTTTGATCGAAACCGGACATTGCTGGGCGGTGCATTCACCATGGCGGAACTGGTGTTTCACGCCGTGGTGCGCAGCGTGCGGGCACAGCATCCCAACGCGGCGGTCGCACTGGCGCTGAACGTCATGCAACTGGTGATCATGGGAACGGTTTTCTATTTCCTGATGAGCCTGATGGGGCGGGGCGGCGTACCCAAGATCCGGGGCGAATTCCTACTGTACGTTCTTTCTGGCGTGTTCCTTTTCATGATGCATATTCAGTCGATCAAGGCGGTATTCGGCGTCAGCGCGGGTGACAATCCCATGATGTTACATTCGCCAATGAATTTTATGGTCATGATTCTGGCGGCCTCGTTTGGTGCCCTGTACAAACAGCTTACGGCAATCCTGGTGATCCTGTTCATCTATTCCGTTGCCGTGGCCCCCCTGGAAATACAGGATCCCGGCGGCGCGTTTGCGATGCTGATTCTGGCCTGGTTCACAGGATGCGCGATTGGGCTGGTTTTTATGGCCGTCAAACCGTGGGCTCCGACAACGGCCACGCTGCTGAACAACATATACAGACGCATGAACATGGTGTTCTCGGGCAAGATGTTTGTGGCCAACACGCTGGGCGGCGGATTGCTGATGATGTTTGCTTGGAACCCCTTGTTCCATGTGATCGACCAGTGCCGCGGATTTGTCTTTCG
The DNA here is from genome assembly GCA_039028255.1 of Pseudomonadota bacterium. Lineage (GTDB taxonomy): Bacteria > Pseudomonadota > Alphaproteobacteria > Rhodobacterales > Rhodobacteraceae > Ruegeria. The sequence continues at coordinate 4,325 of JBCCIK010000142.1, forward strand.
CAATTATTTCCCGCGCAACACCAGTTGGGAATACGCCCTGTGGGTCGGGATCGCATTGGTCATGATCGGTCTGCTTGGGGTGTTTTTTACCAAGAGCCACGTGTCGCAAAGCTGGGGCGCCCGACGTTAAAGCGCCACGCGCAATGTCAGGTTCAGCCGCCCACCCTTGGGCAGCAGGCGTGACGAGCCTTGGCGGATTCGATCTATCCCGTGATAGGTCAGGCGCGCTGGGCCACCCATAACGACCACATCGCCCGAATTTAGCCAGATCGCTTCGGTTTTGCCGCCGCGCGTTGCATTCCCGATCCGAAACAGCGCATCGTCGCCTAACGAGATCGACAGGACAGGCCAGGAAAAATCGGCCTCGTCCCTGTCCTGATGCAGGCTCATGGATGCCCCCGCGCCATAATAGGTGATCGCACAGCAATCCGGCAGATGATCGGGGCATATGAGGTCTCGCCAGACATCAAGAATCGAGGCTGGAACATCCGGCCACGCGGTTCCGTTGGGATGCCTGGTTTGATATCGGCATCCCGCTGCGTCCGTGACCTGGCCCAAAGCTCCGGCCGAGGTCATCCGAACTGACATTTTCCGACCTGATGGCGTGACGGGATAATACAGCGGGGCAGTTTTCAGTACCGGCCGCAGCGCCTGGATCATCCGGCTTTGTGAGGCAATATCAAGATACGCCTTTCTGATATCGAATCCCCGCACGAACAGCTGCGCCATACCGGAAACCCCATTCCTTGACAGATCGTTGCAAAAAAGGCCGCAGATTCCCGAAAACCCGCGTTTTACAGTGCTTGCAGGCTTTTGGTCTCGCCCTTATATACGCCGAGACGCGCGATGGTGTAGAGCCATTCGTGCACAACAGATCGGGGCAGGGATGCCATAACGGGTCCCGGCCTCGGGACATCGCCTTGAAGAGAAAGGGATTGCAAAAATGGGAAAAGTCATCGGGATTGACCTCGGAACCACAAACTCGTGTGTGGCCATCATGGACGGTTCGCAGCCGAAGGTCATAGAAAACGCCGAAGGGGCGCGGACCACGCCTTCGATCGTCGCTTTTACAGAAGATGAGCGTCTGGTCGGTCAGCCTGCAAAACGTCAGGCGGTCACCAACCCCGACAACACGATCTTTGGCGTCAAGCGCCTGATCGGTCGTCGCGTGGATGATGCAGAAGTCGAAAAAGACAAGAAAATGGTGCCGTACGCCATCGTAGATGGCGGAAATGGCGACGCGTGGGTTGAAGCCCGCGGTGAAAAATACTCCCCAAGCCAGATCTCGGCCTTCACCTTGGGCAAGATGAAGGAAACCGCCGAGAGCTATTTGGGTGAGGACGTCACGCAAGCGGTCATCACCGTTCCGGCATACTTCAACGACGCACAGCGTCAGGCCACCAAAGACGCGGGCAAAATCGCCGGTCTGGAAGTGCTGCGGATCATCAATGAGCCGACAGCGGCCGCTCTGGCCTATGGTCTGGATAAAGAAGAAACCCAAACCATCGCGGTTTATGACCTTGGTGGCGGTACCTTCGATGTGACCATTCTGGAAATCGACGACGGGTTGTTTGAAGTCAAGTCGACCAATGGTGACACCTTCCTGGGTGGTGAAGACTTTGACATGCGCATCGTCAACTACCTGGCGGACGAGTTCAAAAAGGAACACGGTGTCGATCTGTCTGCCGACAAAATGGCCCTGCAGCGTCTGAAAGAAGCTGCTGAGAAAGCCAAGATTGAGCTGTCCTCGACCTCGCAGACCGAGATTAACCAGCCGTTTATCTCGATGGGCTCGAACGGTCAGCCGCTGCACATGGTCATGAAACTGACCCGTGCCAAGCTGGAATCGCTGGTTAGCGACCTGATCAAGAAGTCAATGAAGCCCTGCGCGGCTGCTCTGAAAGATGCGGGTCTGTCGGCTGGCGACGTCGATGAGGTTGTTCTGGTCGGTGGTATGACCCGGATGCCGAAAGTGATCGAAGAGGTCACCAAATTCTTCGGCAAAGAACCCCACAAGGGCGTGAACCCCGACGAAGTCGTGGCGCTGGGCGCTGCCATTCAGGCAGGCGTGTTGCAGGGCGATGTCAAAGACGTGGTGCTGCTGGACGTGACACCGCT
>JBCCIK010000143.1:0-6365 GCA_039028255.1 Pseudomonadota bacterium
AACCAAACCGCCCACATATCTATTCAGTTATCCAGCAATGTCAAAGAACATACACCATAATCCAAAAACCAAGCCGAAACGCCAATCCCTCAGCGAAACCGCCCAACCCAAAACTCAAGATGCCCCAGCCTCTCCCAGGTGTCCAACCGTCTCTCCGGCCCGTCACCGCCGTCTCTCCAGCGCGTCCGGCCGTCTCTCCGACCCGTCAGCGATACTCAGTAACGCCGGTGAAGCGCCTTCTAAGCCTAACTCCCAAATCCCGCAAGCAGAAAATCTGAAAAACCTCAAAAAACATTGGAAATATTATTTTCTGTTTTTTTACAAATAGTTAACTGAAAAAAACCCGATATCACCTTATCGGCAAAAGCTGGTTCGGGCGAAATCGCATGTCAGGACACGTCTATTGCAACCTTATCCACAGACTCAGGCCGAGTCGGCCTGCCAAAGGCGAGTGAACAGGTTGTATATCGGCAGGCGCAGGACCAGAAGGATTGTGATCAGGGCCAGATAGATCAATGGTTCAATCTGAAACCCCTTCGCCAGCATCACGTAATGGAGCCCGCCCAGAAACACCGCCGGATAGACCAGCTTGTGCAATATCCGCCATTTGGGCCCCAGACGTCTGACCGACCAGGTGTTGGACGTGACGGCCAGGGGCAGCAGCAGAAGAAATGCTGCCATTCCAACCGTGATATAGGGGCGTTTGATAATGTCAGCCCAGATCTGACCGGGCAGCTGTACGTCCAGAACCAACCAGACCAGCAGGTGCAGCGACACATAGGTGAAGGCCAGAACACCAATGGCGCGACGGAATTTCATCAGGTTCAGCCCCAGATACTGCCGCATCGGTGTAACCGCCAGCCCGAGGATCAACAGCTGCAGAGCCAATTCGCCCAGCCTGTGTTCCAGCGCCTCGATCGGCTCTACCCCCAACCCGCCGGTCATTCCCAGATACAACAACCAGGGCGCTGGAAGCGCCCCGATCAGATACACCGCCCAAACAGGTATCTTGCGTAATATCTGGTTCACCAGCTGCATGGTCCTAGTAGTTATCGGCCAGATCCATGCCGTCATAAAGGCTGGCGACTTCTTTTTCGTAGCCGTTGAACATCAAGGTTGGCTCTCGCTTTGCGAACAGCCCACCTCCGACGCGCCGTTCGGAGGCCTGCGACCAGCGCGGGTGATCCACATTCGGGTTCACATTGCTGTAGAACCCGTACTCGCGCGGATTGGACATATTCCAGCTTGTCGGCGGCTGTTCGTCGGTCAGCGTGATCCGAACAATCGACTTGATCGATTTGAACCCGTATTTCCACGGTACAACCAACCGCATCGGCGCGCCATTCTGGTTCGGGATCGGACGATCATAAATACCGGTTGCCATGATGGTGAGCGGATGCATCGCTTCGTCCAGGCGCAAGCCTTCGCGATAGGGCCAGTCCAGAATGGGAAAGCGCGTACCGGGCATTTCGTCGGGGCGCAGCGCGGTTTCAAAGGCCACGTATTTTGCCCCGTCCTGAACCCCCGCCATGTTCAGCAGGTCGGCCAGTTCGAACCCGTTCCACGGGATCACCATCGACCATGCCTCTACACAGCGAAACCGGTACAGCCGTTCTTCAATCGTCATCTCTGCCAGTATATCTGAAAAGCTGTAGTCACCGGGATTGTCGACCATCCCGTTGATCTGCACGCTCCACGGGTCGGTTGTCAGCGCGCCTGCATATTGGGAAGGATCGCTTTTTCCGGTGCCGAACTCATAAAAGTTATTGTAGGTTGTGATCTCTTCCCACGTATTGGGATCCAGCGCGTCCTGCGCTGCCGCAGGCCGCGTCATTGCCGCCAAACCCACACCCGCCAGCCCGGCCAGAATCTGTCGCCGGTTCAAAAACGCCGCTCTGGGCGTGACATCGGCCTGTGTCAAAGTGTTGGTCCAGCGGTGCGCCATTTGGGTCTCCGATATGTTTCACCTGGGTCATGAGGTAATGCGCTGATACCACAGAGCAAAGGAAACAGGCGTCACGATTGAGCGAAGAGACTGTAACGTATCAGTCTCACCTTGAAATCATCTGGTCTGAACGGGTGGTGACGTCATGGGATTTTAGATATGCGGACTGCATCTTATAGTTGAAAAGAGTTTGCGTCCGTGCTCGTTTTTAAAGCCGTCCCTTTGTCTTTCGCCATTTTGTGGCGATACCTGCTTGTCTTTCCGTTTGTTCTGATGGCCCTTGCCTTATACGGGTTGGTCGGTGGCCTGCTTGGCGCGTTGCTTGGGTTCATCAGCCCGCCGCTTTATGTGCTGGTTATCTTTTTCTTTGGGGTTTCATCGGGGCTTATCCCCTTGATGGTGGGCAGCCGGCTGGGCTTGCAATCCAAACATGTCGCTCCGAGATCCGGATACGGCAAGATCGTCGTTCCCTCTTTGATATACGGGGTCGTCGAAGCGCTGAGCATCGGTTTTGTTGCGGCCCTGGCTTTCGGAGCGTCTTTTGTATTCACCGCCTTTGACATCACCGGACTGCCATCTGAGTCCCAGGAATTTTTTAACGCACTGGATGCACGCCACATTTCCGTATTCGGGATGGCGATCCTGGCCACATTTCTTGCCATATGCGCCTTGCGCGCTGCGTTGTTGGTGCCCATTGCGGCGGCTTCTGTGGGGGTCGACCCGGACGGCCGACCGTATACACCCTTTTTCAACTTTGGCGCATTTTTCTGGCCGCTCTTTATGATAGTGGCGATCAGCTACATCGGTATGACAGTGCTGTTTGCGGCGAGCTTCTTAGGGATCGGAGCGCTGACAGCAACCGGCGTAATGACCGAACAGATTGCGCAGATCGAACAGATGATTGATGGCACGGCCCCATTTGGTTTGACGCCAACCCTGATCGGTTTTGTCACTCTGTTCGTCGTTCTGGCGTGCTGGGGGTTCTGCTTTCAATGTGCCGGCGGCGTTCTTGGGTTCATGCAACTGTCAGACAGTCCCAAAAGCACAATCGCGCCAAGCGAACCCATCACGCAACACAGTGTACAACCTGCGACCAGTTCTGGCGGAAGACTGACATCGGAAGAGCTGCGCGCCTTGCGCAAAAGCCGTCAATCGAGCCGCATGTCGTAATCCGGGCTACCCTGTTGCCGACGGGTTCACCGGACTACAAAGGTTGATACGCAGCAGGCCAATTCTGGAATAGCAACTGCAAGCAGGCCCTGCGCAAGCACGCTGTGAATGCAAAAGACCCGCCTGTCCGGCGGGTCTTTTCAATCTGTCATCCGATCAATGCACAACCGCATCGTCTGGTCTTGGCCGGTCTGACGTGCCCAGCCGATCGCCGATGATCAGCCCGTCGGAACCGGCAGTGACCGGCACGGTCTCGCCATCCTTGATCTCACCGGCCAGCAGCGCTTCGGCCAATGGGTTCTGCAAGGCGCGCTGGATCACGCGTTTCAGCGGGCGTGCGCCAAAGACCGGATCATAGCCTTCATTGGCCAGCCATTCCTTGGCACCATCATCCAACGCCAGCTCGATCTTGCGGGCAGCCAGACGTTTTTGCAGGCGCGCCATCTGGATAGTGACGATGCCGTCCATGTCGGCCCGCTTGAGCCGGTCAAAGATGATGGTCTCGTCCAGACGGTTCAGGAATTCGGGCCGGAAATGTGCCCGAACCGCATCCATGACATCCCGCCGCGCCTGTGCGCTGTCGGCGCCTTCGGGCAGTTGGCTGAGCGCCTGAGACCCGAGGTTCGATGTCAGGATGATCAGCGTCTGCTTGAAATCGACAGTGCGACCCTGACCATCGGTCAGAACGCCGTCATCCAGAACCTGCAACAGCACGTTAAACACGTCCGGATGCGCCTTTTCGACCTCATCGAACAGCACGACCTGATAAGGCCGGCGCCGCACGGCTTCGGTCAGAACACCGCCTTCGTCATAACCGACATAGCCCGGAGGAGCGCCGATCAGACGGGCCACCGCGTGTTTCTCCATGAACTCGGACATATCGATGCGCACCATCGCGTTGTCGTCGTCGAACAGAAAGTTCGCCACGGCCTTGGTCAGTTCGGTTTTACCCACACCGGTCGGCCCGAGGAACAGGAACGAACCCAACGGGCGGCCTTCGTCATTCAGACCAGCCCGCGCGCGACGTACAGCATTGGCCACGGCGGTCACCGCCGCATCCTGTCCGATCACGCGGGAATGCAGATCATCTTCCATCCGCAGCAGCTTTTCACGCTCACCTTCCAGCATTTTCGAAGTTGGGATACCCGTCCAGCGTTCAACCACGCTGGCGATCTGTTCCGGACGCACCGTTTCTTCGGCCATCATGGCGTTGCTTTCGGCGTTTTCGGCCTCGGTCAGCTGTTTCTCAAGCTCGGGGATGACGCCGTAGGACAGCTCACCGGCTTTCGCCAGATTGCCCTCACGCTTGGCGATCTCCAGATCAGCGCGTGCCTTGTCGAGCTGTTCTTTCAGATCACGCGCACCCGCAAGTTTGTCGCGTTCGGCCTGCCACTGGGCGGTCATCTCGGCAGATTGCTCTTGCAGATCGGCCAGATCCTTTTGCAAGGTCTCCAGACGATCCTTGGAGGCCGCGTCATCCTCAAGCTTCAACGCCTCTTCCTCGATCTGCATCTGCAGTATCTGGCGATCCAGTTGATCCAACTCTTCGGGCTTGGAATCCACCTCCATCCGCAGACGCGACGCCGCCTCATCGACCAGATCGATGGCTTTATCGGGCAGGAACCGGTCGGTGATATAGCGATGTGACAGGGTCGCCGCTGATACCAGTGCAGAATCAGAGATTCGCACGCCGTGGTGCAACTCGTACTTTTCCTTGATGCCGCGCAGGATACTGATTGTGTCCTCGACCGTCGGTTCGGTAACCATCACAGGCTGGAAACGGCGCGCAAGGGCCGCGTCTTTTTCCACGTACTTGCGATACTCATCCAGCGTGGTCGCACCGATACAATGCAACTCACCCCGGGCAAGCGCGGGCTTGATCAGGTTGGCGGCATCCATCGCGCCGTCGGATTTACCGGCGCCGACCAGCGTGTGCATCTCGTCGATGAACAGGATGATCTCACCAGCCGCCTCAGTCACTTCGGTCAGAACGGCCTTCAGGCGCTCTTCGAATTCACCGCGGTATTTCGCACCAGCAATCAGCGCCCCCATGTCGAGCGCCAGCAGCTTCTTGTCCTTCAGCGATTCCGGCACGTCGCCGTTGATGATGCGCAGGGCCATGCCCTCGGCAATGGCGGTTTTACCAACGCCGGGCTCCCCGATCAGAACCGGGTTATTCTTGGTGCGGCGCGACAGAACCTGCATCGAGCGGCGGATTTCCTCATCCCGGCCGATGATCGGGTCGATCTTGCCCTCAGCCGCAGCCTCGGTCAGGTCGCGCGCGTATTTCTTGAGCGCATCATAACCCTCTTCCGCTGAGGCCGTGTCAGCAGTGCGACCTTTGCGGATGTCATTGATCGCTTCGTTCAGTTTTTGGGCGGATACGGCTCCGGCCTCCAACGCTTCTTTGGCTTTGGATTTCACCATACAAAGTGCCATCAGCACGCGTTCGACCGGTACAAAACTATCGCCCGCCTTGGTGGCGATTTTTTCGGCCTCATCCAGAACCTTCGCGGTCTGACCGTCCATGTAAACCTGGCTTGCGTCGCCGCTGACCTTCGGAATTTTGGTCATTGCGGTGTCCAGCGCCTCGACCACGCGGCCTGGCGCACCGCCCGCTCGTGTGATCAGATTGCTGGCCAGCCCCTGATCATCATCCATCAATGCCTTGAGTATATGCGTGGGCTCCAGCCTCTGGTGCCCCTCGCGCAGCGCAATGGTTTGCGCCGCCTGCACGAAACCGCGTGCCCGCTCGGTGAACTTGTTCAAGTCCATGTTATTCTCCTTTCATAAGCGCCCCTGTTTGATGCGCCCGCCTGGCGGCACGCATCGTTTTGGGCCTTAGGTTCAATCTGGGAAATCCCGCTGTGTATTCAAGTCCCTTTGCCCACAATAACACAGCCGCTATGCTGCAAAGGGGTATCTGCTGTGGAAAATTACAACTTTATGATAAGAATAACGTTTTTCGATATCGCAGGGCGTTTTGCGCAAAAGGCCGGTAAATGATCTCATTCGACGCAATGAACGCCTGTGTATCTCGGCAATGGTCACCTGAAATTGGTGATCCCAGCGTTGTGGGCTGGCTTACGGTTCTTGCTTATGGGATCACCGCAATCCTTGGATTTTCGGCCGCGCGAAAGTCCGGCGACCGCATTGTGCGGCTGTTCTGGATCGCGCTAACGATGTTGCTGGTTGCGCTTATGTTCAACAAGCAGCTTGATTTGCAATCCGCGCTGACTGCGGCCGCGCG
>JBCCIK010000144.1:0-6330 GCA_039028255.1 Pseudomonadota bacterium
CAGCGGATCCATGACTGTTTATTCGCGGGTGTTTCTGGCCTTTTTGAAAGGGCTGATTGACAGTGGTACGCAGGCGGATGCGTATCTTTTTCATACGCATCTGATGCGGGTGACGGACGCTTTGCGCGATCATGATACGTTGCGGGCAGCTGGACGGTTGTCGCTGATGGCAGAAGGGTTTGGGGGCGGAACAGATATTTCCGGCAGTCTGAACCGGTTTATTGACGGCTATGGCGCACGGGCATTGAACAATCGAACGGTGGTATTGATCCTGTCGGACGGATATTGCGGTTCCGATCCGCAGGCGCTGGGTGCGGCCTTGGCCCGACTCCGGCGCAAGGCGCGGCGGATCGTATGGCTGAACCCCTTGAAAGGCTGGAGCAGCTATGAGCCGATCGCGGCGGCAATGCAGGTGGCGCTGCCGCATCTGGATGCGCATTTGCCGGCCAATACACTTGACGCTCTGGCGGCCCTCGAACCGCAGTTCCGGCGGCTGTGAAAGGACTTTGACGTGGCAAATTTCGATATTTTCGACACCATTGAACAGCTTCGCCAGACCGGGGATGCCTTTTGCGTGGCAACCGTTCTGCGGACGGCGGATGCGACCTCGGCCAAGGCCGGGGCAAAGGCGGCGATCGCGCGGGATGGGCGCATCCTTGGCCATCTGGGCGGCGCATGTGTGCAGCGCGCTGTGCGGGCGTCGGCACAGCAGGCGCTGGCAGACGGGTCGCCGCGGATGATCCGTGTCAAACCTTCGGAAAAGGTGGTCGATATGGCAGACCCGGATGGGGTGGAAACGTTTAAAAGCGGCTGCCCGTCAGGCGGCACCGTGGACCTGCTGGTTGAACCGTATCAGCATGCGCCGCGTCTGGTCATTTTCGGGGATTCGCTTATCGCGACAGCGCTGGCCGCACATGGTGCGCTGGCAGGATTTCGCGTCTGCCTTGCCAACAACACGGATGCCGATGGCGATTATGAGCGCTTTAGCCCGGACCAGATGGATGACCTGGGGATCCAGGCGCGGGATTTTGTTGTGGTTGCATCGCAGGGCCGACAGGATCTGGCTGCCTTGAAAGCCGCGTTGGATACAGAGGCTGCCCGCGTATCCATGGTCGCCAGCCGCCGCAAGGCTGACACGCTGACAGCTAAACTGCTGGCCCAAGGAATGGACCCCAAGCGTATCGCGCAGCTTCGCGCGCCCGCCGGGCTGGATATTCACGCCATTGACCCGCACGAGATCGCCTTGTCGATCCTGGCCGAGATCGTTTTGTGGCGTAACAGCGATGCATCCAAGGAGGTTCCTCATGATGAAAAACTGGCATAAGCGTATACGATCGCTTTGGCGCGTGCGATCCGTGCAAACGACACGGGACGCAACGGAAATGGCCCTGCGCGTCTTTCCAAGATGTTGTTAGAAAAGGAAAATCTTGATGGACTTAAGTGATGAAATCCGCATCGCCGCGCCTCGGGACGTTGTCTATCGGGCATTGAACGATCCGGAGGTATTGCGTGAATGCATTCCCGGGTGCGAAGAGCTGACGCAGACATCCGCAGATGCGTTGGATGCCAAGGTTGTGCTGAAGGTAGGCCCGGTCAAAGCAAAATTCGCCGGACAGGTAACCCTGGACACGACCCAAGCCCCGAACGGGTTTTCCCTGCAAGGGGAAGGCAAGGGCGGGGCCGCCGGATTTGCCAAGGGCGGGGCCGAAGTCACATTGACCGAGGACGGCGATGAAACCGTTCTGGCCTATACAGCAAAGGTGGACATCGGCGGCAAGATTGCACAATTGGGCAGCCGGTTGATTGCGGGCACAGCAAAAAAGCTGTCCGGTAAGTTCTTTACCAAGTTTGGCGACATTGTCTCTGAACAGTCGATGTCCTGACTGTACCATCACCTCACCAAATGCGGGTGGTCCGATCCGACCAGGTAATCGGACCATTGACCGTTGCTTCGGAACGCATTCAGCGTCGTTTGAAAAACCGTACATCCAGGTCCTGGAAGAACGTGGTATTCACACCCTGCTTTTGGTGAACGATCATGAAAACCAGTCTTTGAAAGCTGTCCTTGACGCGTCAGAAATCTGCGCAAAAACGAGGACAGTCCAATACCGGCTATTTGCATACAGGGTCTGATGCGTGATCAAATTTTAGGTCGGCCAAACATGTCTGCCGGGGTGCTTGTTCGAAGTCGTGCTGATATGCGACGTGGCCCCAGGATCGTCTCCAGCCCGGGCGGTACGCGCCACGCACTTGGTGCAGGGGCTGCGATGCGCTCGGCAAAAAGGTAGAGCCCGACACACACCATCACCAGGAAATGGCCGGTTTGTACGGCAAGCGGGATCAACATCCAGGGCCAACATGCCAGACAACATGCGCCGCCCATGCGAAATCCGGCCCGCGCGCTTTCGATCACTATTCCGGGCCCGAAAGCGGGGATCGGATCGGATCGATGGCACAGGTTGCGTGCATGGCCTGCAAGTGGCGACGCACTGTATGCCAACGCCGCGACGCCCAGCAACCAGAGCGCCAAACCGGACCCCAAGACTGCCGTAATCGCAATTGCCAGTGGGATAAGAACTACGGCAGCGGCGCACCAGGTCATCCAGTAAGCCGCCAAAAAGGTCCCCACGGCGAAAGGTGCGCGACCGGGTCGACTGGACCAAATGAGCCGCGCAACTTGGACCGAGACAAGCGGCGTCATCATTGCAACGATCATCAAAGACCAGTCCACGGCCAGAGGCCACAGCCCCCATGTCCAAGGAACAGCGGTCAGCAGGACCCAAAGCGCGGACAGGTTCAACTGACCACAAATCGCTGCGACCTGCCCTCCAACCGGCGCAAATACCAGGACCGTATAGACCAGCAGGCTTACCCCCAACAGATAGGGCAGCGGACCAGACCGGGCCTGGGCCGCCAACGCCGCGCCGCGACGCGACCTAACCATCCTGCCGCGTATAGATGCTGATCCGTTCGATCGTAATTTCCTGCCCTGATGCCGTCTCGGGCAACGTCACATGTGCTTCGATCTCATCGGGGCTGGTGGCTTGCAGCGTTCTTACAATATCGGTGACATCTTCTGTCGCTGAAAGCCCGCTGCCGCCATGGGACCCCGAAGACTCTGTTGCGTTGGCCAATCCAAAGAGCGCTACGGAAACGGTTGTTGCCTCGGCTCCGGCCGCGCCAGGGTCGCCGTCAGGACCGGTAAGCACCACATTGACAATTGCTGTCGGCGCTGTTCCTTTGGCGCCTTCAATATTCAGGTAATAACGGGCATTTGCTGCCGGAGCAGCTGCGGCCATGCCCAATGCGGTCGCAGGTCCGGTCGAGGCCATTCGTATGCGTGTCCTTGTTTCCGCAGATGTCACCGTCAATGCGCCGCTGTTCGCGCCAAGAAGGTTCGCCCGTTGCTGGCCCGTGCCGGTTGGTGCTGCTGCCATGGGTGTGGCTCCTCCTCCGCCTGCGGGCGCAGGCGGTAAAATGTCTGTCCCCGAGTGTAGATTATCATAACTTGGGGCCAGCGTCGCGCCGGGCAGCGTATCCTCGGGCACGAATATCCACAGGGCGCCGGAGGTGTCGGGCATGGTGAACTGCGTCGGGAACGGCCCATTCTTCCAGGCTGCGCCAAGTTCCATGTTATGCGACGGGTCACTCATCCAAGCCTCCCATAGTCGATCAACATTGCAATGATGAACCCAGAAGATCGGATCCAGTGCGGCAAAGTTCGGATCAAACATCCAGCCCGCAGGCTGTGGTGAGGTATCTCCGCCTACCATAACGTGCACAAGGTTGTGAGGGTTGCCCTCATTGGCACCGGCGCTGTTGCCGAACTGGGCATAGCCACTGATCGGACCGCCGTAGCCCAGCGTGCCGGGGATTGCGGTATACACTGTTTCGGAGGTCTGTGCTGCAAGCGAGATGTCCCGACCAATCCAAAGTTGCGGCCCCAGCCGTGTCGCCGGACCTCGCAGCGCCTGCGACAGTGGATTAGGCGTGCCGTCGGGTAACGTGGCATCCAGGAACTCTTGTGGAATGTCGCGCGCATTCGGGTTGGTGCTGTCCAGATAGTTCCAATAGGGCAAAGCCCAATCCGAAGGGCCGCCCTGATCAGCGATCCAATCCGCAAGTATGGCTTCCATCGCAAACAGATACCCGCGATGCCATGGCAGGAAAAACCAGCCTGCATGCTGGCATTGCTGAAAGCGATCTTGCAGAGGATCAGGGGGTGGCAACGGGATCGGGTCGGGTACAAGCCCCTGATTTATCCATCCTTGCGGGTCAATTCCGTGCAGCGATCCCAGATAGACCCAGCTCGTCCGATCCGAAAAGGGACGTGCCCTCAGCGCGCCTACTGCGCGGGCATACCACAGCATCGTACTGGACCAGGCGCCACCCAAACTGGCAATATCTTTGCGTAATCCGGCCATAAAATTTCTCCCTAAAAAACGATTCTAATGGCATAATGATACCTGATTTTTGAGTGAAGCCGCATAAGGAATACGGGCCGGGCGTTTACCCAAGCGGCTGCGATGGACAGAAGTCATGCTTAAATTTGCCCTTACCTTGAGCGCGAAAGGCCGGAACCAAGCCGGGCGACAAGAGATCGTCTCGTATCTGGAAAAGCGCGGTATCAAGCAAACCGGCGGTGGGCTTGCGACGATGTCCTTTGCAGCCTCTGATGAGGCATTTGCGACCGTTTTCCGGACATCATTCCAACAGGCTGTGCGTTCTGCCGATACCATCGGTGCCAGCGCCCCGGTGCAAAAAAACGAAATTCCCGTGCCCGGCGATTTGATGGGTCTTGTTGACGATGTCTCGGTCACGCCGGAGATGCAGAGTATAAGAAAATCGTTTTAATTTCATAATATTAATTAGTTTTACGACGTCAAAATTCGAATACGGGTTAAGGAGGATTTACTATGGCAAAACCGGTCAATACCACGCATACGCGCCGCAAGGTTTCGGACACGCTGCGCTTGGCCATCACGTTGCCCGGTGCACAGCATGGGCAAGGACCAGTGAAATTCTCGGGGGCGGTCACACCCGCCAGTTTGGAAGAAATGCGCCCCGAGCCTTCTGCAATGCAACAGACCATGGACGAACTACAAAAGATGGGATTCGAGGTTACGGGCAGCGGTCAGTTCTCGATCACCGCCCGTTGTTCCAAGGCGCATTATGAAACGGTGTTTGGAACGCGGCTTGCGCGGCACAAGCTACCCTTTGACAAAGTGGAAAAGCGTCAGGCCAACGCATTCTATTTCCCGACGGCCGACAGCCCATGGAGCCCGGACGACGCGCTAATGTCGATGATCGACGACGCTTATATCCAGTGGCCACATATTTACATGAACAGCCTTTTTGCCGGGGCGAGTTCTGCCTTGCCGCCAACTGTAGGCTATCACCACTTGCGCGTGCCCGGTGATGTGACCCTGTTGTTGGGCGCAGACCACGCCCATCGGCTCGATATTACGGGCAAAGGCGTTCGCGTTGCTATGATCGATAGTGGTTTCGCCATGGATCATGCCTATTTCGCGGAACGGGGGTACAACACCAACGTTGTCCTTGCTCCGGGTGCCACCGACGTCGGTTTGGACAATAATGGTCACGGAACCGCGGAATCTGCCAACCTGCTTGCCATGGCACCGGGCATTGAATTCACCGGTGTGAAGCTTGACAACGAACAATTTCCCGCCAACGGCGCGACCATTCTCGAAGGGTTGCAAACCGCGATGCAACACAATCCACAGATCATCTCTGTGAGCCTGGGCTATGACTTGTGCCCGACCGATACAAACGGCCGACGGACCAGCGATATGCACCTGACCAGCCTGCCCAATTCATTGCGGGCATTAGAGGCCGAGATTCGCGCAATCGCAAACGCTGGCACACTTATCGTTTTCTCTGCCGGCAACGGTCAGGTCGCCTTTCCTGGAATGATGCCCGAGGTCATTTCTGCCGGCGGGGTCTTTGTCGATCAAAAGGGAAATATGCGTGCGTCAGATTATGCAAGCGGGTTTGTTTCAAAGATCTATCCAGGGCGCAGCGTGCCTGACGCCAGCGGCCTGGTGGGTCTGGCTGAAAACGGTGCAAGCTATATCATGCTACCGGTGCAGCCCGGCTGTGAAACCGACCGCCAAACCAATGATCGCACCGCAAATGATGACGGGTGGGCGGTGATCAGCGGTACGTCCGCTGGCGCGCCCCTGAACCACGTCTTTCGACGAACGGTCAAAGATCTGACGAACATCACTTGCGCTGAGCCCCGGGTTCTTTTCCAGCAGCAACGCAATGGCTCCGGCAATTTGAGGCGCGGCAGCGGACGTACCGCTGATC
>JBCCIK010000145.1:0-6276 GCA_039028255.1 Pseudomonadota bacterium
GAGGGCCGGGGACGCGATCGGCCCCTGGTACGATCCGATGATTGCCAAAGTGATCGTGCATGGGCCAACACGGTCAGTTGCCCTTGAAACTCTGAACCGTGTGTTGTGTGAAACGGAGGTCTCCGGAACCACGACCAACCTGGCCTTTCTGGGTGCATTGACCCGACATGTCGGATTTGCATCGGGTGATGTCGACACCGGTTTGATCGGGCGGGATCTGGGCGCTTTGGTCAGGGTGGCGGCGGTGTCTGCGACCAGCTGTGTGGCGGCGGCCATGCATGCGGCGGGGTTGGTGGTGCCCTATGCCGATGCTGGTTTCACCTTGTGGGCACCTTTGCACCGTTCCGTTCAGGTCGGGCACGCGGGAGATGTCTTTCATCTGAGTGTGCAGGTCGCGAGCCCTGAGCGGCAGATATGGAGCTTGAATCAAGATACAATTACTGCCGAGTTTCGCCACGGCGTGTGGTACCTTGACGGACGACAGATGCCGAACGTGGCCATTTTTGGCAAACAGATCACCGTATTCGACGATTATGGCCAGGTGTTCGAAGTTATCGACCCTCTGGATCGCGATGTAAGTGCTGCGGGCGATACCAACGTAATCGAAGCACCGATGCCGGGGTTGATCAAAGCAGTGTTCGCAACAGCGGGGCAGAACGTGAAGCAAGGGGACCGGCTGGCCATACTTGAGGCGATGAAGATGGAGCATTCCCTTTTGGCCGCCCGCGACGGGGTGGTGGCGGAAGTGCTGGCCGAGCATGGCGCGCAGGTCGAGGCCGGGGCGGCGTTGATCCGGCTGGAGGACGCGTAAACTGTTTGCATACCTGTGCCAGTGGCACGGTCGGGCTGTCCGTATTTGGAACGAGAAGAAGCCGGGGAGGGAGATAGAATGGGTGAACGCGTCGAGATTTTTGAGGTTGGCCCACGCGACGGGCTCCAGAACGAAAAACACGAGATTCCGGTCGCTGAGAAAGTGGCATTGATTAATTGCCTGTCGCGCGCAGGCTTTCACCGCATTGAGGTTGCCAGCTTTGTGTCCCCGAAATGGGTACCTCAGATGGCGGGCAGTGCGGATGTGTTGGCCGGGATCAACCGCACACGCGGAATCCGCTAT
This sequence comes from Pseudomonadota bacterium, assembly GCA_039028255.1. GTDB lineage: Bacteria > Pseudomonadota > Alphaproteobacteria > Rhodobacterales > Rhodobacteraceae > Ruegeria. The sequence continues at coordinate 1,115 of JBCCIK010000145.1, forward strand.
GCGGCGTTGACCCCGAATTTGCGGGGATATGACGATGCCCTGGCGGCCGGGGCGGATGAAATCGCGGTTTTTGCTTCTGCGTCCGAAGGCTTTTCGAAGGCCAATATCAATGCGTCTGTTGCGGAGTCGATTGAGCGTTTTCGTCCTGTGCTTGATGCAGCCCGACACATAGACATGCCTGTGCGCGGCTATGTCTCGTGCGTCACCGACTGCCCGTTCGACGGTCCGACGCCCCCTGAAAAAGTCGCCGAGGTCGCAGATTTGCTGTTTGCGCACGGATGCTATGAAATATCGTTGGGCGACACGATCGGGCATGGCACGCCGGACACGATCGCCCATATGCTGCTGGCTGTCCGCGAGCGCGTACCGGTGACGCGGCTGGCCGGGCATTTCCACGATACGAACGGGCGCGCGCTGGACAATATAGATGCATCGCTGGCGTTGGGTGTCAGGGTGTTTGACGCCGCTGTTGGCGGCTTGGGCGGGTGCCCTTATGCGCCGGGAGCAACGGGAAACGTTGCCACCGAAACGGTTGCCGCGCATTTGCAGCGCCTTGGATACGACACTGATCTGGACGCTGCGGTTCTGGAGGACGCCGCGCAAATGGCGCGGGATATGAGGGGAGTGTGATGTTTGAAACAATCATCCTTGAAACAGATGGCCGCGGCGTCGCTACCCTGACTCTGAACCGTGCGGAAAAGCACAACGCAATGTCGGCGCAAATGATTGCGGAACTGACGCTGGCGGCCGGGCAACTGGGGGCGGATGATACGGTGCGTTTGGTGGTTTTGACGGGTGCCGGCAAAACCTTTTGCGCCGGCGGGGACCTGGCGTGGATGCGCGATCAGATGGCGGCGACCCCCGCCAATCGTTTTGTGCAGGCCCGCAAGCTTGCCGAAATGTTACAGGCCCTGAACACGATACCGAAACCGTTGATCGGGGCGCTGGCGGGAAACGCATTCGGAGGCGGCGTCGGACTTGCCGCGGTCTGTGACGTTGCAATTGGGATCGACAGTCTGAAGATGGGTCTGACCGAGACGAGGCTGGGCCTGATCCCGGCCACAATCGGGCCTTACGTGGTTGCGCGCATGGGTGAGGCGCGCGCGCGGCGCGTGTTTATGTCTGCCAGACTGTTTGACGCGGCCGAAGCGGTTGAACTGGGCCTGCTCGCACGTGCGGTTGCCGCCGATCGGCTGCAGGATGCAATTGAAGCTGAAATCAGCCCTTATCTTGCCTGCGCGCCCGGTGCAGTTGCGTCGGCCAAAGCCCTGGTACAAAATTTGGCTTCTTCTATTGACGACAGTGTGATCGACCACACCATTCAGGCATTGGTTTCGCGTTGGGAAACAGAAGAGGCGCAGGATGGGATTGATGCGTTTTTTAACAAACGTAACCCCAAGTGGACAAACAAAGATTAGCTTTGCGTGTTTCGTCGGCAGAAATAAGGACCACTTGCTTTTCCAACGCTGACGCACCGGCCGGATCGATGGCCTGCGCGGTTGTGTTCGGTTGACCGTATGACCATGCGGAGATACAGAATGTTCAGCCAACACGCCAATTGACGGCGTGCCCCCGCATGGGGTGCGCACGAAAGGAGCTATACGTGGAAGACCTGTTGCGGGAATACCTCCCGATTCTGGTGTTTCTGGCCGTTGCCATCGGCCTTGGAATCATTCTGATTCTTGCGGCTGTTGTTCTTGCTGTTCGCAATCCAGATCCCGAAAAAGTCAGCGCTTATGAATGTGGCTTTAACGCGTTTGACGATGCCAGGATGAAGTTCGACGTGCGCTTTTATCTGGTGTCGATCCTGTTCATCATTTTCGATCTGGAAATTGCCTTTCTGTTTCCGTGGGCGGTCGGGTTTCGTGACATCAGCGATGTTGGGTTCTGGTCGATGATGGTTTTCCTTGCCGTTCTGACCATCGGCTTTGCCTATGAATGGAAGAAGGGGGCGCTGGAATGGGAGTGATGACGGGAACCAACGCTGCCGGCATCGACAAGGATGTCGCAACACAGGCTTTGAATACCGAGTTGCAGGACAAAGGGTTTTTGCTGACCTCGACCGAAGACATCATCAATTGGGCGCGCACAGGCAGCTTGCACTGGATGACCTTTGGTCTGGCCTGCTGTGCGGTCGAAATGATGCACACGTCGATGCCACGCTATGATGCTGAACGGTTCGGGATTGCGCCGCGCGCCTCTCCGCGCCAATCGGATGTGATGATTGTGGCGGGCACCCTGACCAACAAGATGGCCCCGGCGCTGCGCAAGGTTTACGACCAGATGCCTGAGCCGCGCTATGTGATCTCGATGGGCTCTTGCGCAAATGGTGGCGGGTATTACCACTATTCCTATTCTGTCGTGCGGGGGTGCGATCGTATCGTGCCTGTGGATATCTATGTGCCCGGCTGTCCTCCGACGGCTGAGGCGCTGCTGTATGGCCTGATGCAGTTGCAACGCAAGATTCGCCGTACCGGCACAATCGTCCGCTGAGGAGAGAGTGAATGAGCGACGCACTCAGTGAGCTTGGGTCCCATATTGAGCTGAAACGTCCCGACTGCGTTTTGTCCTGGGACCTCAGCCATGGCGAGCTGAATATCGATGTGGCGCCTTCAAATCTGGTTGAGTTTGTCGAATACCTGCGATCGGACCGGACCTGTCAATTCTCGACCCTCGTGGATATCACCGGCGTTGACTATCCCGAACGGGCCAAGCGGTTCGACGTGGTTTACCATCTGTTATCAATGTATCGCAATCACCGGGTCCGGCTGCGGGTATCGATCCGCGAAGAGGATATGGTGCCGTCACTTGTCGACGTTCACCCGTCGGCCAATTGGTTCGAGCGTGAGGTGTTCGACATGTTCGGCATCCTGTTCTCGGGCCACCCGGACCTGCGGCGCATTCTGACGGATTACGGATTTCGCGGCTATCCATTGCGCAAGGATTTCCCGACAACCGGGTATACCGAGGTGCGGTATGACGAGGCGCAAAAACGTGTGGTCTACGAACCGGTATCGCTGGTGCAGGAATACCGTCAATTTGATTTCATGAGCCCATGGGAGGGTGCAAATTACATTCTGCCAGGGGATGAAAAACAGGAGTCGTAAGTCATGGAGTTCCTGATCTGGATCGTGGTCACGGTCGTGACGATCATTCCGATGCTGAAACTGCTGCCGCATTTCGGGATTGAAAAATACTGGGTTGTAGCTTGCGTCATCCCAATTGGAACGCTGATCCTGCTTTGGATCATGGCTATGAAGCTGCAAGAGATGGAGCGCCGCTGATGGGGTTGGGCGAACTGATCGTTTTGGGCGCGTTGGGTGTTCTGCTGGCCGGAGCCGCCGCCAAGGCGGCCACGGCGGAAAAGGCCCGTGTGCGGGCCCAAGCAAAGAAGAAACGGAGACGTTGATGGACGGCTCAAGATACGATGATGGCAGCACGGATGCGCTGAGCGGAGAACAGAAGATCCGCAATTTCAACATCAACTTCGGCCCGCAACACCCTGCGGCGCATGGAGTTTTGCGTCTTGTTCTTGAATTGGACGGCGAGATTGTTGAACGTTGTGATCCGCATATCGGCCTGCTGCATCGCGGCACCGAAAAGCTGATGGAAAGCCGGACGTATCTGCAAAACCTGCCTTATTTCGACCGGCTGGATTATGTCGCGCCGATGAATCAGGAACACGCCTGGTGTCTGGCCATCGAAAAGCTGACCGGGGTTGAGGTGCCGCGCCGCGCCTCGCTGATCCGGGTGCTGTATTCGGAAATCGGGCGCGTTCTGAACCACCTGCTGAATGTGACTACGCAGGCGATGGATGTGGGCGCGCTGACCCCGCCGCTGTGGGGTTTCGAAGAACGCGAAAAGCTGATGGTGTTCTATGAACGGGCCTGTGGTGCGCGTCTGCACGCCGCCTATTTCCGCCCCGGCGGTGTGCATCAGGACCTGCCACCCGAGCTGCTGGACGATATCGAAGCGTGGAGCCACGAATTCCCCGCTGTTCTGGACGACATTGACGGGTTGCTGACAGAAAACCGCATCTTCAAACAGCGCAACGCCGACATTGGCGTTGTGACCGAGGATGATATCCAGAAATACGGCTTCTCGGGCGTGATGGTCCGTGGCTCGGGTCTGGCCTGGGATCTGCGCCGCGCGCAGCCTTATGAATGCTACGACGAGTTCGAGTTCCAGATCCCGGTCGGAAAGAATGGCGACTGCTATGATCGCTATCTCTGCCGCATGGAAGAGATGCGCCAGTCGCTGCTGATCATCCGTCAGGCCATCGCCAAAATCCGCGATTGCCCCGGTGACGTTCTGGCCCGCGGCAAGATCACCCCGCCGAAACGCTCGGACATGAAGACCTCGATGGAAAGCCTGATCCATCACTTCAAGCTTTACACCGAAGGCTTCCACGTCCCCGCAGGCGAGGTCTATGCCGCCGTCGAAGCCCCCAAGGGCGAGTTCGGCGTCTATCTGGTCGCCGATGGCACCAACAAACCCTACCGCGCCAAACTCCGCGCGCCGGGGTTTTTGCACCTGCAAGCCATGGACCACGTTGCAGGAGGCCACCAACTGGCCGATGTGGCTGCGATCATCGGGACGATGGACGTTGTGTTTGGGGAGATTGATCGGTAATGAATTTCGCCCGTTCAATTACATTAGGCGCGGTATTCTTCGCGACTAGCATTGCCGCTGAGACGAGTGTTTCTGCCTCAGATAGTATCGAGCGCCGTGCCGATGCATTGTACGACTTCGTTCTTGGGAACGGCCGCCGGATCGGGGCAGAGGACGTTGCGAACAAACTGATACCGGCAGGGTTCGACGCAGCAGAGATCCCTAATCTGATTGACGTGCTGATAACCAACAAGCGAGCCCGTCAAAGTGACGGATACTTGATGGTGATCTATCTATGCTGACGCTGTGCCTCTCCATTCACTCCAATTTTTTGCGGGGGAAATGCTAATGCTCCGCCGTCTGCATCCCGAACAACCCGACAGTTTCGACTTCACCGCTGCCAACCAGCGATGGGCCGAAGCGCAGGTTACAAAGTATCCCGAGGGGCGTCAGGCCAGTGCGGTGATCCCTCTGCTTTGGCGCGCGCAGGAGCAAGAAGGGTGGCTGAGCCGTCCGGCGATTGAATCCGTCGCCGACATGCTGGGCATGGC
>JBCCIK010000146.1:0-6244 GCA_039028255.1 Pseudomonadota bacterium
CTGCAACATGTGAAACCGCATGGCGCGTTGTATATGACAGCCTCGGACGATCCGGAACTGTCCCGCCAGCTGATCGAGGCGTTGCAAAAGACAGGGCCGGATCTGTTCATCTATTGCATGTCCATCTCGGAAACTTACCGGCTTGCCAAGGAAGCAGGCCAACCGGTGATCCGCGAATACTTTGCGGACAGGGACTATGACGAGTCCGGGTCCATTGTCTTTGCGCGCAAGATGCGCACGCTGAACCCGCAAGAGGTTGCCGACAAGGCCCTGCGCGCCTGCCGCGAGGGGCTGGTAAAGACCGTGGATGGCGAGGATATCGAGATCCCGTTTGAGTCCATCTGCTTTCACTCGGATACTCCTGGTGCGTTGGCCATCGGCACTGCGATCCGCGACACGCTGATGGCAAACGGCGTCACCATTGCTCCGCCCCGGCACGCATAACCGCCGGGTGCGAGATACAAGCAACAATCAAGAGGAACGATACGGTGCCGAAGACAATCCAAGCCCCAGTCCCCGGAACTTTCTACCGCAAGCCCTCACCTGACCAGCCGCCATTCATCCCGGACGGAGGCGCGATTGCAGTGGGCGATACAATCGGACTGATCGAGGTTATGAAAACCTTCATCGAAATCAAGGCGGAAGAAGGCGGCGCAAACGCGCGATTTGTAGTTGAAGATGAAAATCCGGTTTTGGCCGGCGCCCCTTTGGTGGAGTTCGACTGAATGACGCTTGAGGGTAAATCGCTGTTCATCGCCAATCGCGGGGAAATTGCCGTTCGGGTGAACAAGGCGGCCAAAGCGCTTGGGCTGAAGGTGATCCAGGCCCATTCCGAGGCGGATGTCGAGATGCTGGCCGTCAAGCTGGCGGATGAGGCTGCAAATTTGGGTCCGCCCGCCGCTGCGAAATCATATCTGAATATCGACAAGGTCATTGCGGCTGCGCAGGCTGCGGGCGCGGATGCTGTCCATCCGGGCTATGGGTTTCTTTCCGAAAACGCGCAATTCGCGCGGGCTGTTGAGGCTGCGGGCATGGTCTTTGTCGGCCCCAGCGGGGATACCATTGCGCGTATGGGGGACAAAGTCGCAGCGCGCGAGGCTGCCATTGCTGCGGGCGTGCCAGTGGCCCCCGGCAGCAAAGGGATCATCGCCACGGTCGATGACGCAAGGGATGTAACGGACAAGATCGGCTATCCGGTCATGATCAAGGCATCTGCCGGCGGTGGCGGTCGTGGCATCCGGGTGGCCGAAACAGACGATGATCTGGCCCGGTTGATCCCGCAGGCCCAGGCTGAGGCGGCAGCGGCTTTTGGAGATGGTTCGCTGTATCTCGAACGCATGGTCACGGATGCCCGCCATGTCGAAGTGCAGATCATGGGCGACGGCACCCGCGCGGTGCACCTGTTCGAGCGCGAATGCTCACTACAGCGCCGACGCCAGAAAGTCTGGGAAGAGGCCCCCTCAACCGTGCTGTCCGACGCTGCTCGCGCACATGTGTGCGCTGCGTCCGTGCGGTTGGCCGAGGCGGTGAATTACAAGGGCGCGGGGACTTTGGAATTCTTGTACGAGCCTTCTCGCGATGCGTTCTATTTCATGGAAATGAACACCCGTATTCAGGTCGAACACCCGGTGACCGAGATGATAACCGGGGTCGACCTGGTGCAGGAGATGATCCGCATCGCGTTTGGGCAACCCTTGTCGCTGGATCAATCCGCCCTGACGATCACCGGCCATGCCATCGAAGCGCGTGTCAATGCCGAGGATCCAGCGAATAACTTCATGCCATTCCCCGGTGTTGTTGGCGCAATGCATATCCCCGAAGACGTACGGTTCGATACGATGCTGTACGAAGGGTATGCGATCCCGCCTTTTTATGACTCGTTGCTGGGCAAACTGATCGTGCATGGCGCAGACCGGGCCGAGGCGCTGGAATTGCTGCGCAAGGCCCTTGGTCAGATCAGGTTGGATGGGCTGAAAACAACGCTGCCGCTGTTTAGGGCATTGGCAAATGAACCTGCCGTCATCGAAGGAAAGGCCAACACGGCGTTTCTTGAGACCTGGCTGGAAACCGCAAAAATCGAGGCTGCCTGACTTATGTCAGCACGTCCGCGCCGCACGGAGGACCACAGACGATGAAAACCAGATATTCCTTTGGGGGCGACGAACATATCTTTGTCGAAGTGGACGAAGAAATGTCCCTTGATGCGTTCTTCAAGTCGCTGTCGATGACCAATGCGGTGCGCGACAGCCAGATCAGCGGCGTGACCGAGATTTGCCCTGCAAACGCCTCGTTCCAGATCAAGTTCGACCCGGACCAGATTGCACCGGACGCGATGCTGGCCCAGTTGCAAAATCTGGAAGGGGCCGCCGCAGATGCCGACAAGACGCTTGCGACGCGGATCATCGAAATACCGGTTTATTATCAGGACCCCTGGACGCACGAAACCCTGATGCGGTTCCGCGAACGACATCAGGATCCCGATGGCACCGACCTTGATTACGCCGCGCGGATCAACGGGTTTGACAGCGCAGAAGAGTTCATAACCGCCCATCATTCGAACCCTTGGTTTGTGTCGATGGTGGGCTTTGTGTCCGGTCTGCCGTTCCTGTACCAGCTGGTCGAGCGCGAGCGTCAGTTGCAGGTGCCCAAATACCTCAGACCACGAACCGATACGCCTAAACTGACGGTTGGGTATGGTGGCTGTTTTTCCTGCATCTATTCGGTGCGGGGCGCGGGCGGATATCAGATGTTCGGGATCACGCCGATGCCGATTTACGATCCCGAGCAAAAGATCAGTTACCTGCGCGACTTCATGGTCTTCTTCAAACCCGGCGACATCGTGAAATGGAAACCCATAGGGCGCGACGAATACGACCGGATCTGCGCCGAGGTCGAGGCCGGAACCTACACCCCCAAAATCGTTGACGTGGATTTCGACCTTGATGCCTGGAATGCGGATGTCGATGGAACCAATGCCAAGCTGATGGAGGCGCTCAATGCCGGTTAATGTGATCAAGCCAGGTCTGTTGACTACGATTCAGGACCTTGGACGCCCCGGATATTTCCATCTTGGCATCCCGGTTGGTGGCGCGATGGACCGGATGTCGATACGGGCCGCCAACCTTTTGGTCGGTAATGACGAAGGGGCAGCCGGGCTGGAGGCTGTGTTCATGGGCCCAGAACTGGAATTCACCGAGGATGCATTGGTCGCTGTAACCGGGGCCGACCTGCCGATCATGATTGATGATGTCGAACAACCCGGCTGGACGGCGCTGAAGGTCAGGGCAGGGCAAAAGCTGGGATTCGGCTTTCTTAAATCCGGTGCGCGGGCCTATATCGCCATTTCGGGTGGGATCGATACGCCTGTCGCCCTCGGGTCTCGTTCGACCTATGCGATTGGCGCGCTTGGCGGTGTCGAAGGGCGCGCGATTGCCGAAGGCGAAAGCCTGCCCATCGGGCCGGGCGGCGGCGGGACCGAAGGTGCGACCCTCGCACCGGACCTGCGCCGAAGCACCGGGTCGCCAGTGGAACTGCGTGCCTTGCCGGGGCTTTACTGGCACCGCATCACGGAAGCCGCACAAACCGGGTTTTTCGAGGACGAATGGAAGGTCGCGCCCGAGGCCGACCGCATGGGCTATCGCTTTCGCGGTGGAAACCCGCTGAGCTTTGTTGATCGCGAGCAACCCTTTGGTGCAGGATCGGACCCGTCGAACATCGTTGATGGATGTTATCCCTACGGTTCCATTCAGGTCCCCGGCGGAACCGAGCCCATCGTGTTGCACCGCGATGCCGTTTCGGGTGGTGGGTATTTCATGATCGGGACTGTGATTTCCGCAGATATGGACTTGATCGGGCAGTTGCAGCCGCATATGCCGGTTAAATTCGTCGAAGTGGATATGCAGACCGCGCTGAATGCGCGCAAGGATCGGGCGGACTTGATGGATCGGATGCGTGGAGCCCTGAGTTAATGAACAGTGTCAATGACGGGACCCAACAGCACAGGGCTGCACCGAATATTCATCGGCCCCGTCTGCCCTTGCGGGTGTTGGGGACGTCTGTCACCCAGACCGAGACACTGAAGGCCGCCGCACGAGAAGATCTTGGCCTGAAGCTGGAGTTCATCACCCTGGACGGAACCGAAGCGCAGAGGCGCGGCGCGCTGAACCCCGACAGCTTTGATGTCTACGACCAATGGTTCCACGATATCGACCTGATCTGGCCAACAGGTTCAATCCTGCCGATCGATATCAATCGCATTGACCGGTGGGACGAGATAAACGCTTTACCCAAGACCGGGTTGATACGTCCGGACCTTCCCAGACCTGTCGGCGGTGATCCGTCCAAGCGCCTGTTTGTACAGTTGGACGGTACGCTGAGTGATGTGCCGACCGATCAGATCAGCATGTTACCGACTGTGCATAATGCCGACAGTTTTGTGGTAACGGGCAAGGATTCACACACTGTGACCAGCTGGTCTGCGCTGCTTGATCCTGAATGGCGGGGGCGCACAGTTTTGCAAGCTGACGCAGCCATTGGAACGCTGGACATTGCATTGGCGCTTATGGCGCGCGGGGCCTTGCTGGACGTGGATATCGGTGATCTTACATTGGCCGAGATCGACATGCTAACCAGTGAGTTGCGCGATCATGTCAAAGCCGGTCACTTTAACTGCGTCTGGGCCGACGAAGCAGAGGCAGTGGCCGCTTTGAGTGATGGTAAACCAAAGATAGGCTCGCTTTGGTGGACAGGTTTCCTGCGACTTCGCGCTGCGGGGGTGTCGGCCCAGATGGTCACACCCGAGGAAGGGTATCGCGGCTGGTTCGGCGGCTTGGCCATGTCCTCGGCCATGCCCCCGGCGATGGTTGATGCGGCATACGCCTATCTGAACTGGTGGCTGGATGGTCGCCCCGGCGCAATTATGGCCAAGTCCGGGGCGTATATGGCCAACCCGGCAACAGTGAAACGCGTTCTCACGGAAGAAGAATGGCGGTTCTGGTACGAAGGCGAGGCCGCATCCAAGGATATTCTGAATGCCGAAGGTGTTGTTCTGTTCCGCCGCGGCGAGCGTCGGGAAGGCGGCGATTACGAAGCCCGCATGTCAAGGGTGCGTGTCTGGGACACTGTCATGAACGAACACAATTACCTTGTGCGTCAATGGCAATCCGCGCTGTCGCCCACAATGCGGTCGATCAGGGCATCTGTTTCTGAAGGTATTCGGGCATGACCGGTTCCGGGAACACGGACAGGGTGATCAATCGTTGTCGTGTGCGTTCGGCCGAAAGGCTTATGTGCTCATGAAGGACACCGGCGGCCGCATCATGAGAACTGCGCATCAGGAATTCCAGGATCATGGCGTGTTCGCGCAGTGCAATCTCGAACGGTTTTGATCCAACACTGTTAGCGAAGATGCGATTGACCACCATCGTCACCTGAGTTTGGCGCACCATGCGTTTCAAATGCGGATTTGGACATTTCTCAAGCAGGGTGACGTGCAAATCCGTCTCAAGCGCTGCGCAACGTACCGCATCAAGAGACACGCGACCCGCAATGGCATCCGCAAGATCGGCCCGCATCCGCTCCAGCTCGGTGGGAACAATATGCGGCGCGCAGTCCAGCAACGCCAGCGGTTCAAGCCGTGCGCGGATCGACGAAAAATGGGCCACATCCTGCGCGGTGAGCGGCCCGACGATCCAATGTGACCGCATGTCTTTTCGGACGAGACCGCGGTCGCGGAACCGGCCAAGAATATCGCGCACAACATTCCGGCTGACACCAAAATGATCTGCGGCTGCCTGCTCGTTGATCCGGTACAGTCCAAACGGCAGGGCGCTTGCCAGATTCTTCTCAAACTCACCTTCGATCAACCGGGCCGCGTCAAGGCGGGGCTCGGGGCGTTCGGTTGGATCAAGACCCAACATCGCCGCAGTCAGTTGCAATCGTTTGGGTGCCACATCGGAAGCGCCCACAACAAATCCGCGACCTTCAAAACGACGAATTTGGTCTTCGTTCAACAGATACCCGAAAGCTGTGCGCACCGGGGTTCGGCTGGTCCCGAACAGATCTGCCACGGGCCCTTCGGTTAAGATTGTCCCTTCGACAAGGGTTCCTGCATCAATTGCGGCTTCGAGAACTCGTTTGATCTCTACGTAATGCGGAGCGGGTCGCGTCGCTTCCTGAGCCTGGGCTGGCACGTGATTCTTCATGCGGATTTTGGGCCTCAATATGGTCGAGAAAATCTCAGTTC
>JBCCIK010000147.1:0-6233 GCA_039028255.1 Pseudomonadota bacterium
CCTGCACCTGATCTATGTGGTCACAGATTCTTGCCAGCGTTGCATCCGTGTAGGGCAGTGGCAACAGGTCGTTCAGGAAATGGCTGTCGTGCGTGGACCAGGCCAGATGTTCCGAGAAACTGGCCGGGTTCAGCCAGCCCACCAGATGTTTCAGACGTGCCAGGTGATCCGCATCCAGCGGCCCCTCACTGCCGATGGACAAACCAACGCCGTGAACAGAGATCGGAAACTGTTCGGACAGGTGGCGCAGTTGCGCCAGCGGCAGCCCGCCATCGCCCATGTAATTTTCGGCGTGGATTTCCAGCCAGGCAACCGGCTGAGCGTGCTCAAGAATTTCTGCGAAGTGTTGCGGCTTGTATCCAACGCCCGGCGCCGCGGGCAATCGGTTCGACCGACGTGCATCGTCCAGCATGTGTACGCTCCTTGATCACGAAGAAAAGGGCGGGCGAAGCGGCCCGCCCCCTGAGTGTTCGATGGGCAGAACTTATGCCGGCCGATCGCGGTTCAGTTCTTCCAGCGAGCCTTTGCGTGGTGTGCCGTCTGCTTCGGCTGGCAGCTCGATATCAGCGCAGGTGCCTGCATCGACCAGTGTCCATGCGTTGCCCTGATAGTCAACGGTGGACGTGCCCGCGCAGGTGGTGCCGGGACCGGCGGCACAGTCGTTCTGACCGGCCAGCGACACGCCATAGCACTTTTCTTTTGCTTGCGCTGTGGCCGTGGTGGCGGCGCCGGAAACTGCGGCTGCGACCGCGCTTGCGATAACCAGGGTTTTTGCTGTGTTCGACATCTCGGAAATCCCTTTTGATGATTGCGTATGTCTGCTTGTGACAATGACAAAGGTAGTAGCTTGGTGGCCAGAGTTGAATTCACGAGCCCGTGTCTCACAACCCCGTCAAGGACCGTCATGGCATCTTGCAGGTTAACAAACTGTTTTTGAATTGAAAATTGCTAATTGTTTCATTCCGGCCCCTGTTTCGGGGCCGGATTCACGGCGATAAACCGCTGAATGTTACAGCAGATCAGGGGGTGTTGCGGCCACTGAAAGCTCATTTGTTACAGCCTCAAGCGGTTGAACCTGCGTTTGTTTTTCACCCAATCGCCGAACGCTGACGGTGCGGTCCTCGACTTCGCGGTGACCTACGGCCAGAATCACCGGTACCTTGGACAGCGAGTGTTCGCGGACCTTGTAATTGATCTTTTCGTTGCGAATGTCGGCCTCGGCCTGCACGCCGGCTGCTTTGAGCGTTTCGACCACTTCGGCCACATATGCATCAGCCTCCGAGGTGATCGAGGCGACGACGACCTGACGCGGGGCCAGCCAGAACGGCAGCTTGCCTTCCCAGTTCTCGATCAGAATGCCGATGAACCGTTCGAGCGAGCCAAAAAGCGCGCGGTGCAGCATGACCGGCGCCAGTTTCTCGCCAGATTGGCTCACATAGGTCGAACCAAAGCGTTCCGGCAGGTTGTAATCCACCTGCAGGGTGCCGCATTGCCAATCCCGACCAATGGCGTCGCGCAGAACATATTCCAATTTGGGCCCGTAAAACGCGCCTTCGCCCTCGAAGATCGTGTAGTTCATCCCGGCCCGGTCCAGCGCAGTCTTCAGCGCGCCCTCGGACAGATCCCAACTTTCGTCGCTGCCGATGCGGTTGTCCGGGCGGGTCGACAGTTTGACATGCACATCCTCAAAGCCGAAGTCCTTGTAGATCGATAGGATCAGATCGTTGACCTTCAGACATTCGTCGGTCAGCTGTTCGGGCGTGCAATAGATATGCGCGTCATCCTGGGTAAAGCTGCGCACGCGCAGCAACCCATGCAGTGCGCCCGAAGGCTCGTACCGGTGCACCTTGCCAAACTCGGCGATCTTCATCGGAAGCTCGCGATAGCTGCGCAGGCTGTGATTGTAGATCATCATGTGACCCGGGCAGTTCATCGGCTTGAGTGCATAATCGCGGTCATCATGCGTTTTGGCGAGGAACATGTTGTCCATGTAATTGAACCAATGGCCCGAGGTTTCCCACAGGGCGCGGTCCATGATGTCCGGGGTGTTCACCTCAACATAGCCAGCCTCTTCCTGACGGCGGCGCATATAAGCGATGAGGTTCTGGAAAATGCGCCAGCCAGCAGGGTGCCAAAAGACAGAGCCCGGGGCGTGCTCTTCGAAATGGAACAGGTCCATTTCACGGCCCAGCTTGCGGTGGTCGCGTTTGGCGGCTTCTTCCAGCATCTGCAGATGCGCTTTGAGCTTTTCCTTGCCGGTGAAAGCCACACCATAGATACGCTGCAGCATCGGGCGGTTGCTGTCGCCGCGCCAATACGCGCCCGCAACCGACATCAGCTTGAACGCGTCGGCCGGCAATTGGCCGGTGTTTTGCAGATGCGGACCCCGGCACAGGTCCTGCCAAGGGCCGTGCCAGTACATGCGCAGCGGCTCGTCACCCGGAATGGAATCGATCAGTTCAACCTTGAAGGGTTCGTTGTTGGCCTTGTAAAAGTCGATCGCGCGCTGACGGTCCCAGATTTCCGTGGTGACCGGATCGCGCCTGTTGATGATTTCCTTCATCTTTTTTTCGATCATCCCAAGGTCCTCGGGAGTGAAAGGCTCGGCGCGGTCGAAATCGTAATACCAGCCGTTTTCGATCACCGGGCCGATGGTGACCTTGGTGTCGGGCCAGATTTCCTGCACCGCGCGCGCCATGACGTGCGCCAGATCGTGGCGGATCAGCTCGTTGGCCTGCGCTTCGTCCTTCAGGGTGTGAAGGGCGATACTGGCGTCCGTTTCGATGGGCCATTGCAGGTCCCAGTGCTGACCGTTCACTGTGGCCGAGATGGCCTTTTTCGCCAGCGAGGTTGAAATATCCGCTGCGACCTGAGCGGGTGTCACACCCGCGTCGTAGGATCGGGAATTGCCATCTGGAAAGGTGAGTGAGACGGATTTTGCATCCAGGGCCATATCGGCTCTCCTCGTCGGTTTGGCGCCCACTGAACGCCCGGTTGCGGGTTGTGTATGGCGCCCGTTTGGCAGGTGGTGGCGCATGTGTCAAGGGCAGGAGCGAGGGGCCGGCCCCTCGCGCACCCCGCCGTATTTTGAACAAGAAGAACAAGGGCGAATTGCACTTGGGGGCGGGGCGTGCATGATGCTGAAAAAGAGAAAGAGAGTTTCATGGCAGCGACGGATTTTCTGGAAACACCGCAGGGCAGGCGGTTGGCGTATCATAAAACTGCGGGGACCGGGCCGACGGTCGTTTTTCTGGGCGGGCTGAAATCGGATATGGAAGGGACCAAGGCGATCCATCTGGAGGCCTGGGCGCAGGCGCGCGGGCAGGCTTTTTTGCGGTTCGACTATTCCGGGCATGGTGAAAGTTCGGGCCGGTTCGAAGACGGCAGCATTGGGGACTGGCATCAGGATACGCTGGCTGCTGTCGACACCTTGACCACCGGCCCGCTGGTTGTGGTCGGCTCGTCGATGGGCGGCTGGCAGGCGCTGTTGCTGGCCAGGGCGATACCGCAGAGGATTACCGGGCTTGTCACCATTGCCGCAGCGCCTGATTTCACCGAGGACGGCTATTGGGCATCGTTCACTGACGATCAGAAGGCAGCGCTGGAAAATGTGGGGCATGTTGAGCTGCCATCGGATTACATGGAGCCGTATATCATTACCCGGCGTATGATTGAGGATGGGCGACAGAATCTGGTGTTGCGCACGCCGCTGCGTTTGGGTTGCCCGGTACGCTTTTTGCAAGGTACGGCTGATACGGCCGTGTCCATCGCGACGGCGGTTCGCCTGCTTGAGCATGCCAGCGCAGCCGATATGCGTCTGATCCTGGTCAAGGACGCCGATCACAGGTTCTCGGACGGGCCATGCCTGGGTTTGATCGAGCGCGCAATTCTTGACGTGATGGGAGACGCATGATGCAGCGTTTTGGCTGGGTTTTGGGGCGGTTGTTTGCCGCTTTTATTGTTGTGGCAGGGCTGATTTTTCTGTTCGGGCCGCGCGAGCCCGTGGATTTGAACCCGGTGTTTGATGACCGTCGGTTCGGCGAAGGTGTGCAGGTTTATTTTGAAAGCACCGAGTCTGTGTTTGACGACATCATTCCCGGCGTTGAAAAACGTGTGATCTGGCAGGAAGGTTTCAAGGAACAACGCACGCCGTATTCTGTTTTGTATGTTCATGGATTTTCTGCAAGTTCCGAAGAAATCAGACCCGTGCCTGACATGATCGCGGATTCCCTGGGGGCCAACCTGGTCTACACGCGACTGCAAGGCCATGGCCGCGATGGTGCCGCCATGGGCGAGGCCACCGCATCGGGCTGGATGCTGGACATAGCCGAAGGTCTGGCCGCAGCCCGGGCCGTGGGTGAAAAGGTCATTGTGATCTCGACCTCGACCGGTGGAACGCTGGCCGCCGCCGTTGCGCTGAATCCGGAGCTCAGCGCCGATGTAGCTGCCATGGTCTTTGTATCGCCCAATTTTGGGGTCAACTCTCCGCTTGCCTTCGTTCCCGGATTGCCCTGGGCGCGCAGCTGGCTGCCGGTTCTGATGGGGCCGGAGCGCGATGTGACCGGGCCCGATCCCGAAAAGAATAAATATTGGTCGTCGGTCTATCCCTGGGTCTCTGTCGTGCCGATGACGCGGCTGGTTGATACGGTTTATGCGCTGGATTTTTCTGACGCTCGGGTGCCGGCGCTGTTCTGGTTTTCAGATGATGATCAGGTCGTCAGACCAGATCTGACGCACAAGGTCGCGCAAGCCTGGGGGGCACCGTCACATGTTGAGCTTGTGACCATGGGGCCGGGGGACGATACGGCGTCGCATGTCATCGCCGGACGCCTGATGTCGCCGGGGCAGACAGACCCGGCGGTGGCGGGCATTCTGGCATGGTTGCGCAGTCAGGGTATCGAATGATGCGCAGACCGGGCAGCATGTGGAGCCTTGAGACCCTTGGCCGCGTCCGACTGTCCCGGCACTTTTTCATGCGCGACTTTCTGTATTCGGAGATTGGCAATTTCCATCAGAAACAGAACATCCCGGAAAATCCGGATCTGGCCATCGAGACCGGCCGCGCGTTTTGTGAGACGCTGCTTGACCCGCTGGAAGAGACCTTTGGACGTATAGCCGTGCGCTCGGGCTATCGGTCGCCGGCGCTAAACCGGTTTGGCAACGAAAACGGGCTGAACTGTGCGCGCAACGACAATCCGATGGAATGCCACATCTGGGATTACGGACGGGGCGACATGCGGGTTGCAGGTGCGTCAATTGTTATTCCTTGGTTTGCGGATCAATATGCTGTTGGGCGGGACTGGCGGGATTTGGCCTGGTGGATGCATGATCATCTGCATTATTCTGAAATCTGGTTTTTCCCCAAGCTGTGTGCCTTTAATCTGGTGTGGCGACCCCGTCCGCTGCGCAGGATCGACAGCTATATTGCGCCGCGCGGCTGCCTGTTAAGGCCCGGAGCCACGCCCGAGGAAGCACTGAGCACACGTCAGGCGCGCTATTCGGATTTTCCATCTTTCAGAGCCATCCGGTATCCGTGAAATTTTGCTTGCCGGGTGATCGCAAAACTTTCATTCTGAGCAAAAAACGAAGGGTTCGGAAAACCGAACTGAAGGAGGCCCAGCATGATCGAGCCGCTGGTCTTATTGCCCGGATTTATGTGCGATGCCCGTGTACTTGGGTCCCAGATCGCGACTCTGTCGCGGGCGCACGCCGTCACCATCGCGCCCTTGACGGGCGGCGAACGCGTAGAAGAAATCGCCTCGGGCCTTTTGGATCAACTGCCGCGGCGTTTCGCTCTGGCCGGCACTGGTCTGGGTGGTGTGGTGGCGTTAGAGCTGATCCGGCGGGCACCCGAACGCGTGGCGCGCCTGTGTCTGATCTCGACCGACGCGCAGGCGGACACGCCGCAAATCGCTGCTGGTCGCGAGGACCTGATCATCGGTGCACAGGGCGGTCGGCTGGAAGATGTCATGCGGCGCGTGCTGGGATCCGATGCGCTGGCTCCGGGACCGCAGCGCATTCCCATCCTGAATGATCTGATGTCGATGGCACTGGATCTAGGGCCCGACGTTTTTGTGCGCCAGATGCGCGCCTTGCAAAGACGCCCGGATCAACAAGCCACCCTGTGTCGGATCAAAGTACCCTGTGCGGTACTTTGCGGTGCGCATGACACCCTTGTTCCGGCACGCAAGCACGGGTTCATGGCCGATCTTATTCCCGGCTGTGAACTGCAA
>JBCCIK010000148.1:0-6180 GCA_039028255.1 Pseudomonadota bacterium
GGTTTGCGGACAAGGAAAGCCACCAGATCTTTCTCGAACCGGAAGGTGTGAATGATCATACGGTGTACCCCAACGGCATCTCGACCTCTTTGCCGGTCGAGGTTCAGAACGATTATGTTCGGTCAATTCGGGGGTTGGAGCGGGCCAAAATCTTGCAACCCGGTTACGCGATTGAATACGATTATGTGGACCCGCGCGTGTTGTCCAACACCTTGTCCCTGGATTCGGTGCCGGGGCTCTACCTTGCCGGACAAATCAATGGAACAACCGGCTACGAGGAAGCGGCGGCCCAGGGGCTGGTCGCCGGCCTGAACGCCGCGCTTTCGGTTCTTGATCGCGATCCTGTGCAATTTGGGCGATCCAACAGCTATATCGGCGTTATGATTGACGATCTGACAACGCGCGGAGTGTCAGAGCCTTATAGAATGTTCACATCCCGCGCTGAATTCAGATTGTCGCTGCGCGCGGACAATGCCGACCAGCGATTGACTGCGATGGGGCATGAGATTGGTTGCGTCGAGACCCCTCGATGGACCGTTTTTCAAGACAAAATGTCAAAGCTGGCCGAAGTCCAGAATGTGCTGAAAGACCAGTCCTTTACGCCAAACGATCTTTTGTCGGCGGGGATCTCCGTCAACAAGGATGGGCATCGCCGCGATGGGATTTCGGTTTTGGCATTTCCGAATGTGCGGTTTGAGGATCTACTGCCGCTTTGCGGCGGCCTTGGCCAAACACCGGACGACATTCGCCGGCAGGTCGAGCGAGACGCGCTGTATGCCAATTACATCGCGCGCCAGGAGCGGGACGTTGAGGCAATGAGGCGGGATGAAGATAAGGCCATTCCGAAGACATTTGATTCTTTTGCGCTTGAGGGGCTTTCAAATGAACTCAAGCAAAAGCTGGCGGCAACCCGACCGGCCAATCTTGCGCAGGCCGCACGAGTTGATGGGGTGACCCCTGCCGCATTGACGCTGATATTGGTGCATTTGCGCCGTGATGACCGGGCGCGCCGCGCATGACAAATCCCAGCCCGCTGAATGTTTCACGTGAAACACAGGAGCGGCTTGAGGCGTTCAGCGCGCTGGTCACAAAGTGGACCCCCCGGATCAACCTGATCTCGAAAAGCAGTATCACACAGATCTGGGATCGCCATATTGTTGATTCTATTCAGGTTTTTCATACGGCGCCAGTTGGCGAGCACTGGGTCGACCTGGGCAGCGGGGGCGGATTCCCCGGCATTGTCTGCGCCATTCTGGCGCTCGAACATGCGCCGCACACGCAATTTACGATTGTGGAAAGCGATCAGCGTAAATCAACATTCCTGCGCACCGCGATCCGGGAAACAGGCGTTAATTGTCAGGTCCTTACACAGAGGATCGAGCAGGCTCCGCCGCTCAAGGCTGATATTCTGTCGGCCCGTGCGCTGGCGGACCTGACGACATTGATGGAGTTCTGCGACCGACATCTGCTGCCGAACGGAACGGCCGTTTTTTCCAAAGGGGAGCGTTGGAAAAAAGAAGTGGATAACGCGCGCAGCCAATGGAACTTCACCGTTGAGCCGATTACAAGTTTGACAGAGAGCAAGGCCGTTTTGCTGAAAATATCAGGAGTTCTGCGTGTCTGATCTGTCCCGCCCGGTGGGCCCCAAGATAATCGCCGTTGCCAATCAAAAAGGCGGTGTCGGTAAAACGACTACAACAATCAATCTTGCGGCGGCTCTTGTGGAAAAAGGCGCCAGAGTTCTGATTGTTGACCTGGATCCGCAAGGCAACGCCTCGACCGGGCTGGGTATCGAGGACCGTCGCGTCACGACCTATGATTTTCTGGTGGACGAGGCACCGCTGGAGACGGTTATCAAAAAGACCGAGTTACCGGGACTGTCAATTGTGCCGGCGACGGTTGACCTGAGTTCTGCCGATATCGAATTGATTTCAAACGAGAAAAGAAGCTTTTTGTTGCATGACGCACTGCGGCAAACTGCGATGGATGCCTACAAATGGGATTACATTCTGATTGACTGCCCGCCGTCTCTGAATCTGCTGACTGTTAACGCGATGGTGGCAGCGCATTCGGTGCTGGTTCCGCTGCAAAGTGAATTCTTTGCTTTGGAAGGTCTTTCCCAGTTGATGCTGACCATTCGGGAAGTCCGACAAACCGCAAATTCCAGCCTGAGAATCGAAGGTATTGTGTTAACCATGTATGATGGACGCAATAACTTGTCCCACCAGGTCGAAAAAGATGCACGTGACAACCTGGGGGATCTGGTATTTCGCACCAAAATACCGCGTAATGTCCGTGTCAGCGAGGCACCCTCGTTTGCGTTACCGGTTCTCAGCTACGACTCCGGGTCGCTGGGTGCGATGGCATATCGAAATCTGGCGCGCGAGCTGATGGCCAGGCACAAAAAGGCCGCTGCCTGATCAGGCAAGAGGAGAGCAAAATGTCGGTAAAAGGAAAACAACGCGGACTGGGTCGCGGACTGTCGGCACTAATGGCCGATGTATCGCAAATGGAAACTCAAGCTCCCGATATTGCCCGACGGGCCGAATCCACGCTGCCAATAGAACAATTGCGCGCCAATCCCAACCAGCCGCGGCGCACGTTTGTTCAGGACAATCTTGACGAGCTTGCGGCATCGATCCGGGATAAAGGCATATTGCAGCCTTTGATCGTGCGACCGATGGACGATGGCCAATATGAAATCGTAGCCGGCGAACGGCGCTGGCGTGCGGCGCAACGGGCGCAACTGCACGACATTCCAGTTCTGATCCGCGACCTGAACGATACCGAAGTTTTGGAAATCGCGATTATTGAGAACATTCAGCGATCGGACCTGAATGCGGTGGAAGAAGCAGCCGGGTACCGGCAATTGATGGATAAATTCGGCCATACGCAAGAAAAGCTGGCTGCGGCGCTGGGAAAAAGTCGCAGCTATATTGCAAACTTGCTGAGGCTCTTAACCTTGCCGGACGATGTGCAGAACATGGTTGTCGATGGCCGGTTGTCTTCGGGACATGCCCGCGCGCTGATCACTTGCGACAATGCTTCGGACCTTGCGCGCGTGATAATTAGGGACGGTTTGTCGGTGCGCGCCACCGAGGCCCTGGTCCGGAAATCGCAAGCTGCGGACGGGTCTCAGCCCTCGCCGCGAAAAAAACACGCTTTCGAAGCAAAAGACGCAGATACCCGCGCCTTGGAGAAAGATCTGTCCGCGATTCTGGCCATGAAGGTCTCGATCCAGCACAAGGCCAATTCAGAGAGCGGGCAGGTTGTGTTGACATATGAAAATCTTGACCAGCTTGACGATCTTTGTTCGCGCCTCAGCCGCTAGGCCGGGTCCAGATAAAAATCAGGACACAGCCCAGCACAGCGGCCTGAATGCCCAGGACATATGTTGGCACGCCCACAAAAAGCGAAATAAGGAACACCGCGGCCACTGACGCTGTGGAGGCAAGTTTCGCAGGCCTGCGAATTGCGCCAGATCGGTTCCAGTCGTCGATCATCGGGCCAAACACACGATGCGCCATCAACCAGCTGTGCATGCGTTCTGATGACCGGGCAAAAAAGAACGCAGCAAGAAGCAGGAAAGGGACCGTTGGCAGCAACGGCAGAAAGATCCCAATGGCCGCCAGCGCGACGCAGATCAGTCCAAGTCCGGCCCACAAATAGCGCATCGGTTATTCCGCCAGCAATTCGCGTATGACCGCATTCAGAACCGGACGACCCTTTGAAGTGGTGCGCAATGTTGACCGGTCCAGCTCGATCATGTCCAGCTCGACAAGGTGATGTATGTTTTCCAAGGGTAATTCTGACCCCGATAGTTGCGCATATCGATCAATATCTAGACCATTTGAGACCCTTAACCCCATCATAATGTATTCGGCGGCCTGTTCATCTTGAGATAGCGCTTGGCGCAGGGTCTCGCCAGAGCCGTTGGATACACGATTTAGCCAGTCAGAGGGGTTACGTGCGCATTCCGTCGCAAATCTTGTTCCGCCAACTGTGATCCGACCATGCGCGCCGGGGCCGATGCCGATATAGTCGCCATAATTCCAGTAGATCAGGTTGTGGCGCGATTCTGACCCGGATCGGGCGTGATTGGATATTTCGTAGGCGGGCATTCCGTGTGCCTCGCAAATCTCCTGGGTGGCCAGATACATGTCGGCGGCGTCGTCATCCTGCGGCAGGCCCCGCAACGTGCCCCGATCATATCGAGCGCCAAATACCGTTCCCGGCTCAATGGTCAACTGATAGAGCGACAGATGATCCACGGCCATGCTCAGCGCGTCGGTCAGTTCGTCTGCCCATTCCTGACCGGTCTGGTCTTGACGGGCATAGATCAGGTCGAAACTGACTCGGTCGAAGCTGGACCGCGCAACATCAAAGGCCTTGCGTGCCTCGGCCGCGGTGTGAATGCGCCCCAGACGGTGCAGGTCACGGTCATTGAGCGCCTGAACCCCCATCGAAATCCGGTTGACGCCAGCGTCACGATAGCCCTGAAACCGGCCGGACTCGACCGATCCGGGGTTGGCCTCCATCGTGATTTCAATGTCATTGGCAATTTTCCAATGCTGTTGCGCAGCCTCGATAACAGATGCGACAGTGTCCGGGTGCATCAACGAGGGCGTTCCACCGCCAAAAAAGACAGAATTCAAGACCCGGCCCGGTGTCTCGGATGCAGTACGCGCGAGTTCACTCAGATAGGCTCTAACCCAGGCGCTTTCGTCGATGTCTCGCGAAACATGACTGTTAAAGTCGCAATATGGGCACTTGGCCGCGCAGAATGGCCAATGAACATAGAGCCCGAAGCCCCCGTTGCGCCAATCATCTGTCAAAACAGCCCTGCAACAGCTTTGAAACCGCATCGGCGCGGTGGCTGATCCGGTTTTTTTCCCAGCGGTCCATTTCGGCATAGGTGATGTCGTACCCGTCCGGAACAAAGATTGGGTCGAAACCGAACCCCTGTTCGCCCTGCATTGGCCAGATCAATTGCCCTGGGGCAACACCCTCGAATACCTCTTCGTGTCCGTCGGGCCAGGCCAGGACCAGAGTGCAGCGAAACTGAGCCTGTCGCGGATGTGGTGCATTTGCGGCGTTCAGTTCGTCATTGGCGCGCGTCATCGCTTGGACGAAGTCGCGACCGTTTTCCGTTTCCGCCCAATCCGCAGTATAGACGCCGGGGGCCCCGGCCAGTGCGTCGATGGTGATTCCGGAATCGTCGGACAGCGCAGGAAGGCCGGCGGCGTCGACCGCTGATCTTGCCTTGATCCGCGCATTTCCGACAAACGTGTCTTCGGTTTCTTCCGGTTCAGGCAAATTCAGTTCCGCGGCACCGACAACCTTGATCCCATACGGAGCAAGCAGATGGGCCATCTCTTCAAGCTTGCCCTTGTTATGTGTCGCAACCACCAGCGTGTCGCCATCGAACTTGCGAGTCATGCGGTCGCGGCCTTTTGTGCCGCAACCAGTTCGGACACACCTTTTTCCGCCAGATCCATCAGCTGGTTCATTTGCGCGCGGCTGAACACCGATGCTTCGGCAGACATTTGCACTTCGATCAATTGGCCCGAACCCGTCATGATGAAATTGCCGTCAACGCCGGCTTCACTGTCTTCGGGATAGTCCAGATCCAGAACGGGCTGTCCGGCATAAAGACCGCACGACACGGCGGCCACCGGATCCACCAACGGGTCACTGATGACATCACCGGTTTTCATTAACCTGTTCACAGCCAGGCGCAGGGCAACCCAGCCACCGGTTATCGAGGCACAACGGGTGCCCCCGTCGGCCTGAATCACGTCGCAATCCACCGTAATCTGGCGTTCACCCAGCGCAACGCGATCAACCCCCGCGCGCAAAGACCGGCCGATCAGCCGCTGGATTTCGACGGTGCGGCCGCCTTGTTTGCCGGCCGCCGCTTCGCGGCGCATGCGTGTGTTTGTTGCCCGAGGCAGCATTCCGTATTCGGCCGTTACCCAGCCCAGCCCGCTGCCCTTGATAAATGGCGGAACCCGGTCTTCGATCGTGGCGGTGCACAGGACATGGGTGTCGCCCATCCGGATCAGGCACGATCCTTCGGCATGTTTGGTGATTCCGGTTTCGATTGAAACCGGGCGCATATCATCTAAATTTCGTCCAGACGGTCGCATGGGAAATCCTTTGTTTGTTGGCCACGGGATA
>JBCCIK010000149.1:0-6148 GCA_039028255.1 Pseudomonadota bacterium
CCATTATCCCCATCGGATACTGAACAGGCATCTCCCAACCAGCAAAATCAACCAACTTACCCCCCAACTCAACATGAAGACCATAAAGAGGGGTGCGTTTCAATTCAGTCATACCTAAAACCTCTCAATCAACGCAAATGGTGATGAGCCTGAGGCAAGCCTGATACTTTGCAACGTCCCGATACTGTGATCCGCTGTACGGGCGCGTCGGCCGGATCAAAGCTATCTTTGGTTGCAAACATCAGACCATACCGTTTCAAGCTGATCGGTACACCAGCGCATGCGATAATTTTCCTATAGGAAACTTTTTTCCGTTAAGCAACATCCAAGTTGCGATCCCTTACAGCGCCAGAGCGCGGACCGCGTGATCCAGCGCATACAGGCCGGCAATCAGATCGCTTTCGGCCGTATCTTCGGCGAAATCATGACTGATGCCGTTGATGGACGGCACAAACAGCATCGCAACTGGCATCAGACGTGCCACATTGGTTGCGTCATGCAACGCCCCGGACGGGATATCACGCCATTTACCCGGCGCGACCCGCTCAGCGCCCGCCTGCAGCGCCGCGCGAAAAGTACCATCCATTGCAACGGGTTCCAGGCCGAGCAGAGGCCCGAAGTCCAGGTCGAGACCCAACTCATCCGCCACGTCACGCGCGGTTGTCCGGACAATGTCCTCCATCCGGGCAAGCCGATCGGCGTCACCATCACGCCACTGCATGGAAAACCGCGCCCGCCCCGGTACAATCGAGGACGCATTCGGATGCACATCGAGGCGGCCAATGGTCCAGACCGTTTGCGGGGTCACGACATTTCGAAACCGGTCATTGATGCGACTGTTGAACAAAGACACCGCCTGAAATGCGTCGCGGCGCAAATGCATCGGTGTTGTGCCTGCGTGATTCTGCTGGCCGATATAGGTGATGGCCATGTCCCGGATGCCGACGATATCGGTCACCACACCGATCTGCTCGCCCTGCGCATCCAGGGCCGGGCCCTGTTCGATATGCATTTCGATAAAGCCGGTGAACCGCCGGGGATCGATAAAATCCGAAGACAGATCCGTCATCGCAGCACGGGCGTTTTTAAAGGTGACCCCATTGGCGTCGGTCAGCGCATCCGCCTTGTTCAGAGCAAGACCCCCTGACCAGACCGCAGACCCTGTGGTCACGCCGAACCTGCCCTCTTCGTCCTGGAAACTGACAACCGAAATCGGCAGGTCGCGGGCGCGCGCAATCTCAAGCGCGGCGATCACGCCCAGCGCACCGTCCAGCCAGCCTCCTTCGGGCTGGCTGTCGGAATGCGAACCCAAAAGCAGCGAAGATCCCGACGCCAGACCAAAAAGGTTCCCAACCGGGTCGAATTGCGGCACCAGCCCTGCAGCCTGCATTTTGTCGGCAAGCCAGCGTCGGGCTGCAAAATCAGCCTCGGAATAAGCGGGCCGTACCACACCTTTGCCCACACCGGATGCACCGAAGCTGCGCAACCGGTGCAAATCGTCCAGAAAACGGTCCGGGTTGATGGGCATATGACTCCTCGCTGCGTTGTGACCGACCATAGCCAAGCCGGCCCCCGTGACAATCCGTATATGACGGAAAATATCGTCGCGTCTGACAAACGCCTCTGGTCACCGGTTGAGACCTGCCCTAAGACTTCGACGCGAGAGGGACCGCAATGTCATACATCACCTTAGTGCGCCACGGACAGGCCAACACGGCTGCGCGCGACGAAAAGGATTACGACAAACTCAGCGATCTGGGTCATCAGCAGGCGCGCTGGCTGGGCGGACACCTGCGGGATACCCGGGCCTTTTACACACGTGTGTATTGCGGCACCCTGACCCGTCATCTGGAAACCACCGCAAGTATGGGCCTGACGGACCCTGTACGGGACGCGCGGCTGAATGAAGTTGAATATTTCACCCTGGCGCATTTGTATCACGCGCAGCACGGTGTGCCGGTTCCAACCGATCGCGAAGGCTTTGTCGAACATCTGCCCAAGACCTTTTTGGCCTGGGCCAATGGCGACATCTCTGGCGCGCCAGAGACGTTTGAACAGTTCGAGACCAGAGTTGCCGACGCGCTGCGCGACATCAATACCGAGGATGGTCCCGCCATTGTGGTGACCTCGGGCGGCCTGATCTCGATGGTTGTGCGACAGGCGATGGGGCTGGACATTCCGTCGATGGCCAGGGTTGCTCTTGCCATCATGAATACCTCGGTCCATCGTCTGCACCCGATTGGGGCGCAGTTAACTCCGGTCCTGTTTAACGCCGTCCCGCATCTGGAAACGCCTGATCGTCAATACGCGCAGACGCATCTGTGACCGGCACATAACTGGGAGGTTGCAGATGCAGCTTTATTTCGCCCCACGCACCATTTCTGTGGCGGTCCTCATCGCTCTGGAAGAGGCGGGGCTGGAGTACGAAGCCATTCAGTTGGACTTTGCCGCCGGTGAGCAGACCAAACCCGGTTATCTTCAGATCAACCCCAAAGGCCGGGTTCCGGCTTTGGTTGTCGACGGTGGCATTCTGACGGAAACCGGTGCGCTGCTGGAATACATCGCGGCCATGGCACCCGAGGCCGGGCTTGTTCCCGACGATCCGGTCATGGCGGCGCGCATGCGCGAGGTCATGTATTATCTCGCCTCGACCATGCATGTGAACCATGCGCATAAAATGCGCGGACATCGCTGGGCCGATCAGAAAGACAGCTGGACGGACATGACCGCCAAAGTTGCCAGCACGATGACGGCCTCGTGCAACTACATCGTATCGAACGGGTTGCGCGGGCCATTTGTACTGGGCGAGGCGATATCGCTGGCGGATGCCTACCTGTACGTGGTGTGCAGTTGGTTGGAAGGCGATGGGGTGGACGTTTCGTCCTTTCCCAAAATTCATGCCTTTCGCGAGGCGATGGAGGCGCGCGCGTCTGTACAAATGATCAAGGCGCGTGAATTGCTCTGACGGGAAGGCATACGCATGACACATCTCTGGGTCCGGGCAGAACAGCGTCCAAACGAAGAACGGGTAGGGCTGACCCCCCAAGGTGCTGCTGCGTTGATCGCGGTCGGTCTCCGCGTGACGGTCGAAGAAAGCCCGGCGCGCGCCATTCCGATTGATGGCTACAAGGATGCCGGATGTGCGATCGCGGCTGAAAATTCCTGGCCTTCCGCCCCACCAAGTGCCATTGTTTTTGGCCTCAAGGAACTCCCCGAAGACGGAACCCCGCTGCCGCACCGTCACATCATGTTCGGCCACGCCTACAAAGGTCAGCATTCCGGTCGTGCGCTTCTGCAACGGTTCAAGGCAGGGGGCGGTACACTTTATGATCTGGAATATCTTGTGGATGAACAGGGCCGCCGTGTTGCCGCATTCGGCTATTGGGCCGGGTACGCAGGTGCGGCTGTCACACTCAAGACATGGGCCGCACAGCAACGGGGCGCAGAATGCCCACCCGTCGGCATCTATGCGGGCAAAGACGCGCTGAACGCCGCCCTTCTGGCTGAACTGGATGCCACCGGCGCAGTCCGCCCCGATGCCATCGTCATAGGAGCGTTGGGTCGCGTCGGCTCGGGCGCGGCGGACCTGTGTGAAGCGATGGGTGTCTCTGTCACCAAATGGGACATGGCCGAAACCGCCAGCGGCGGACCGTTTCCGGACATCCTGGATCATGATCTGTTTCTGAACTGTATTCTTGCACGCCCGGGCACGCCGGTCTTTGTGCCGCGCGCAGCTTTGCACGCGCCGCGCAAGCTGACCGCCATCGGTGACGTGGCCTGCGACCCGGACAGCGACTACAATCCCGTGCCGGTATACGACCGTGCCACCACGTGGGACGCGCCCGCCTTGCGCGTCGCCACCGACCCGGTGATGGACGTGATGGCCATCGACAACCTGCCCTCGATGTTGCCGGTCGAAAGTTCACAGGATTACGCCGCGCAACTGTTGCCGTCTTTGCTGACCTTGACCGACCTGGACAGCGGCGTCTGGGGTCGGGCTGAAGCAACCTATAAAACTCATATCGAAGGGATCTGAGCGATGACGATTCACTGGTGTGGTACCGGCCTTTCGGCCATTCCCGGCCTGCGGCGCCTGATTGAAGGCGGTCACAAGGTCACGGTCTGGAACCGGACCGTCGACAAGGCCAAGGCACAGGTCGGGGATCTGACCGACGATATCCGCGCCTTTGACATCGATGCTCTGGGCGCGGTGCTTGAAAAAGACGATGTGATCGTTTCGATGCTGCCAGGCGACTGGCATGTGCCACTGGCGGAAATGGCGATCTCGAAACAGGCCAATTTCGTCTCGTCCTCATATATCGCGCCCGAGATGCGAGCATTGGACGATCAGGCGCGCGCGGCCGGTGTGGCGCTAATCAACGAGGTGGGCCTGGACCCCGGCATCGACCACCTGATGGCGCATACATTGGTTGATGACTATCGTGCGTCAGACGCTTTCGATGCACAAAACCATCTGAGTTTCATTTCCTATTGCGGCGGCATTCCCAAGAACCCCAACCCGTTCCGGTACAAGTTCAGCTGGTCGCCGCTGGGTGTTCTCAAGGCGCTGCGCTCACCATCCAGGTCGGTCCGCAACTTTGCCCAGCTGGACGTCGCCCGCCCGTGGGACGCGATCAGCAGCTATATCGCACCGCTGCCGACGCAGGAGAGCTTTGAGGTATATCCCAACCGAGACTCGTTGCCGTTTATGACCCAATACCATTTCGAGGATCATTGGCCGGTCAAGGAATTCGTCCGTGGAACGCT
This sequence comes from Pseudomonadota bacterium, assembly GCA_039028255.1. Lineage (GTDB taxonomy): Bacteria > Pseudomonadota > Alphaproteobacteria > Rhodobacterales > Rhodobacteraceae > Ruegeria. Next base: position 4,768 of record JBCCIK010000149.1, read on the forward strand.
GCGCCTAAACGGCTGGGCTGACGCGTGGTCGGACGTGTTCCGCGAAATCGAAACTCTTGAAGGCCCCGAAGGCGATGCCCGTCTGAAAAACATGTCAGACCAGTTCTGGGACGAAAACGCCTATGAAGAGGGCGAGCCGGACCGCGTGGTTCTGTGCGTTGGCCTCAAGGCCGAAAAAGACGGTGTTGAGGTTTGGCACAAAACCTACGTCATGGATGCGTGGGGCGACGAACGCGGCACCGCGATGGCGCGGCTTGTGTCCGTTCCGGTGTCACTGGCAGTCGAGGCCGTTCAGAACAGGGCGTTCAGTGCCGGTGTTCACGCGGCCCCAAGCGATCCAAAACTGGTGCAAGGCTGGATGGCGGAGATAGACAGGCTTGCTCAACACTTGCAGGTCGTGGATCACCTGACCTGAGCCGCACCCAGCATGAAAAAGCCACTCCTATTACTTCGGAGTGGCTGGCACATGTGCGGATTTCCGGTTCGGTCAGGCCGTGTTGATCAGGCCAAACGACCCTCAGAGGTAACGCTCGATCGTATCTTCGATATCACAGCGGTTTATTCCCAGTTCGGACAGCTGATTGTCCGTCAGGCCGTTCAAATACTGCGCGGCACGGACGATATCGGTGCTGATCGCTTTGATCCGCATGGCGCGATCAAACAGCAACAGAGCGCTGGCGGACGGGGTCTGCATTTCAGTGGGCGGGATGACGTCGAACATAGATTTTACCTCCTACTAGAGTGTATCGGGACAGGGCATAAAGGCGCTTTGAGGCCTGTGCTCATCGCCGGTAGGGCGCGCCCTGATAAACGCTGGCGTATGCGCGCTGCTTGATCTGATCCCGCGGGACACCGATATCTGCAAGCTGACGATCGCTCAGGTTTTCCAGATCACGAACGGTTTTCGAATAAATTCGACGCCGAAAATGCTCGACCTTCGCTTCCGAGTACTTGGCAAAAAGACCGTTGAAAAGGCCACTGCCGGCTTCTGCTGTAGATGCATATGCCATGATTTCCTCCTTTGGGACGTGCGTTGCATGTCAGTACTGATATTAAAATAAGGAGGGCCGCGTTAACGAAGCCAAAGCGGTTTATTAAGCTTTGTTTAGGACCATGCCGGCAGCGATGCACAACCACAGCACATCGCGGATTACATCAAATCGTTTTCCACGTCCTCAGCCGAAATCCCCAGCGCATCCAGACCGTTTTCAAGATGGTCTGACAGATGCGGCGTGCCGATCAGATAATCAGCGCACGGGGTCGAAGCCTCGGCGCGCGCGGTTGCAATGGCCTCGGCCAATTCTTCTGCAAAAAAGCTGTCCCGCCCAATCCACATGATGGCGACCAGCTCTGCCTGCTCGTCCTCGCTCATCCGGTCGAC
>JBCCIK010000150.1:0-5959 GCA_039028255.1 Pseudomonadota bacterium
AAAGCCGACCAGCCGCGTGACCTGTTTGCGATCATCCATGGCCGCCACCAGAACCGCAGCTTTTTCCAATCCCGCTGCCCGCAGCAGTTCCGGCCGGGTCGGATCGCCCAGAAAGCCTTTGACGCCAAAGCGGCGCATCAGTTGGATCGTTGCGATATCGTGGTCCAGCACGATGGTTTTGAAACCGCTTGCGCGCACCAGGCGGTTCACGATCTGCCCGAAACGTCCGATACCGGCGATGATCACGGGGCCTTTTTCATCAATCTCGTCGGGTTCCGGTACGGTGCTTGTCTCAGTCAGTTTGCGCGACAGCAGATCAAACAGGATGAACAGCAGTGGCGTGATCAGCATGGTCAGCGCGATGATCATCAACAGCTTTTGTGACAGGTCCGGCGGGATTACATTCTGTTGTGTCGAAAAGGCCAATAGAACAAAGCCGAACTCACCCGCCTGCGCCAGTCCAAGCGTGAATAACCACAGGTCCCGGCCTTTCAGTTTGAAGGCTTTGCCGACAATGAAAAGAATGATGCCTTTGGCCAGTATCACAAGCAAGGCAAGGCCGATCAGATCAACCGGATCGTTCAGGAAATAGGCAATGTTGATCCCAGCCCCGACGGTAATGAAAAACAGGCCCAGAAACAGGCCCTTGAACGGTTCAAGATCGCTTTCCATTTCGTGCCGGAATTCTGAACTGGCCAGGACCACACCTGCAAGAAACGCCCCCAGGGCAGGCGACAGGCCGACCAGGGTCATCAGGAAAGAGATACCGACCACAATCATAAGCGCCAGAGCTGTGTACATTTCGCGCAGTCGCGTTGCGTGAATGAACCGGAACAGCGGACGGGTCAGGTAAATGCCGGCGAGAATGACAAACGCAATTGCTGCGATCGTCACCAGCGTGACGGCCCAGCCCGGCAGGCCCTCGACCAAGGACAGGCTGTGATGGCCAGCGGCGTGCAGGTCTTCCCCGCCCCGATCAATTGAGCCATCGGCCTGAAAATGCGGCATCGCCGGCAATGCAAGTAACGGCAGCAAGGCCAGAATCGGGATAACCACAATATCCTGCGTCAAAAGGACGGAAAACGTGGCCCGCCCCCCATTGGTCTGCATCAGACCCTTTTCCGACAGGGTTTGCAGCACAATCGCCGTGGACGACAGGCATAGTGTCAGACCCACGGCCAATGCGACCGACCAGACGTGACCGGCGTAAAACGCAACTGCGGCAATTGCAGCGGTCGACAACGCGACCTGCAAACCGCCAAGACCCAGCAGCCTGTCGCGCATATCCCACAAGGCGCGCGGTTCCAGCTCCAGACCGATCAGAAACAGCATCATGACGACGCCAAATTCAGCCACATGCTGCAATTCTTCGGTTTCGGCACCAACCAGACCAAGCAGCGGGCCGATGATAATGCCTGCGGCCAGATATCCGAGAACCGATCCCAACCCCAACCGCGCCGAAAGCGGTACGGCGATCACGGCGGCTGCCAGATAGATCGATGCTTGGTACAGAAAATCGTCCATTTGTATCCTCGTGGCCTGCTCAGGTCGGCAGGGGCGCGTCGCGTTTCAATTGGTCCATCACGATCTGACTTTGAACCCTTGCCACAGCAGGATGCGGCAGGATCACCTGATGAAGCAAGTTGTTGAGTGCAGAAAGGTCGTCACAATAGACGTGCAGCAGATAATCTGCCTCGCCGGTCATCGTCCACGCGCTGGTGATCTCGGGGCGGGTCGCAACCATCTGCGCAAAACTGGCGGATTGCTTGGGGCCGTGAGTGCCCAGATGCACCTGCACAAACCCCTGGACCTGAAGCCCCAGCTTCAACGGGTTCAGGCGTGCGGCGTATCCGATGATGTAGCCTTCGGCTTCCAGCCGCTGCCGTCGCCGCCCGGCCTGGCTGGCGGACAGGTTCAGCACGTCGCCCAGTTGCTGTGCGGTCAAATGCGCGTCGCGTTGCAGGGCCGCAAGCATTCCAATGTCAATTCGATCAAGCACGTGCGGCGTTTCCATGTAATTTCGCGATACAATGCGCAAATTCCGCATATACGAACAAGATACACTGAAAATACGCGCAGAAACAGTGCGGGATACACTGTAGTCTGAACGCACTGAATTTTCCTGTTTCGCAAGGACAAGCGCCATGGGACCTTTCCCGCACACTGCCCCGAAATCCGTGATCAGCGCAGAAAACCCCGTCGGAACCGATGGGTTTGAGTTTGTCGAATTCGCACATCCCGAACCGCAAGCGCTGCGTGATGTGTTTGCAAAAATGGGCTTTGAACACGTTGCCGTTCACAAGACCAGACCGGGTGTCGAACTTTGGCAGCAAGGTGATATCACCTACATCCTGAATGCCGATCCCAACAGTTTTGCAAACAGCTTTGTTGCCGAACATGGCCCCTGTGCGCCGTCGATGGGATGGCGGGTTGTGGATGCGCAGCAGGCATACCGTCACTGTCTGGCCATGGGTGCCGAACCTTATGATGCGGCGGACAGAACCTTGGATGTGCCGGCCATCAGGGGTATTGGCGGGTCTTTGATCTATTTCATCGATCAGTATCACGACACGTCCCCGTATAATCAGGAATACAAGTGGATCGCCCGGTCAAAGCCCAGGGGTGAAGGGTTTTACTATCTCGATCACCTCACCCACAACGTTTACAAGGGCAATATGGACAAATGGTTCAAATTCTACGGCGACCTGTTCAATTTTCGTGAAATCCGGTTCTTTGACATCCAGGGCAAATTCACCGGACTTTACAGTCGGGCGCTGACCTCTCCGTGCGGGCGTATCCGCATCCCGATCAACGAGGATCGGGGCGAGACCGGTCAGATCGTATCCTATCTCAACAAGTATAACGGCGAGGGCATTCAACATATCGCGGTCGGCAGCGAGGATATTTATGCGTCAACGGATGCGATTGCCGACAAAGGTCTTAAATTCATGCCCGGCCCCAACAGTGCCTATTATGAATTGTCCCGATCCCGCGTCGCCGATCACAGCGAACCGCTGGAGCGTATGATGAAACACGGTATCCTGATTGATGGTGAGGGTGTCGTGGATGGCGGCGAAACGCGGATCCTGTTGCAGATTTTTTCAAAGACCGTCATCGGGCCAATTTTCTTTGAATTCATTCAGCGCAAGGGTGACGATGGTTTTGGCGAAGGCAACTTTCAGGCTCTGTTCGAATCCATCGAGCGTGAGCAGATAGAAAGTGGCGAAATTTCAACAGTCTAAGATCGGATGTTCAAGTCGCTCGAACACAATCCATGTCCACGTGATGCCCGCATGCCGATTGGCATCCTGTATGGACGACGTGTGTGACAAATGCCGGACGCAAAAACCGGCATCCTCACCGGCCTTGATCAGTGAAGCAACTGAAATGTCAAAGCCGGGTCTATCCGCCGGACACGCGCCGTGACGCAGCGACAGGATCAACCGCCCATTTGGGACCAGCAGACGCGCAAACGTAGAAAGGGATGCGTTTTGATCCTGTGATGCAAGGTGATGCAGCACGGCAATGGCCAATATACAGTCAAATTTTACCATGTCCTCTGCAAGACTGTTCAGAACAGGAAGGCGATCATCCAGCCATCGAATACTCAGATTTGCATAGGCTTGGCGCGCATGGTCACGAAAGGCGGCCACAGGCTCGACTGCGGTCACCTGACATCCTTTTGAGGCGAGCCAGGCCGCCACAGCGCCGGTTCCAGCCCCAACATCCAGGACCCGGTGACCTGCGCGCGGCAGGAAGGCGCTGACAGGCTGCAAGACATCTTGTGCCGCAAGGTGGTCATAGGCCGGGATCAAACTGTTCGCCGCGGCCTTGTATCCTTCGATCACTTTGAGAATGTGAGATGTCTGATCAGCCACGAGGCATGGATAGTGTTAGGTTGCGGCCCTTCTTTTCGTACCGCAACTCACTGTCGCTGATCGCAATGACCCTGCCGCCATCAATACGGTCACCAACTTTCAGCTTTTTGTAACGCCCGCTGGGCAATCGAACCAGGGCCCGGCGATTGGCGGGTGTGCCGTAAACACCGATTAGGTTCAAGCGACGCAAGTTGATGGCGTTGTCCATCGTCGCCTGCCGGGCCACGGATGCAGTGGACGGGATTTTCGGCGCGACAGTTTTGGGTTTGAACGCACCTTCGTCGTCAGTGCTGGGCGCGATCGCCGCTGTCGAGCCGAGGTTCGACCCGGCCGATGGTTGCGCCTGTGGTGTCGCAAGGCTTGCAGGACGCACTCTGGGTCGCGGTACGCGCACAACGGCCAGGGCCGTTGGCGTGTAATCGACTTCTGGCGGGGTCTGCCGGTTCTCTGGGCGCGGTTTGGGCCGCACCACAGCAAGCTCATCCAGCGAGCGTCCACCCAATTGCTGTCGCTCAAACTGTTCAACCAGATCGCCGGGCCGCAGGCGCGGCCGCAGATCGGCCAGCCTGTCATCGCCACTTTCCGCAACCGGGTCTTCTTCAAAACGGACCGGTGTCTGGGGCGGCACCAGCGGCGGGCGGCCGAGATAGACCATAACGCCGTCCGGGTTTTCCGCGCCTTCGGGTGTCGGCGTCACCAGCCCGCGTTCATCCAGATCAAATTGCGTTCCCGCGATGGCAGGGGCGGCACCCTGATCAAAAGGCTCGTCCGTACCAAAGCTGCCGGCAGGCGGCAGGGCTATGGCGTCTGTGGACAGGTCCGACCGGTCAATTGACGCGAGATACACTTGATCCGACGATGCGGGTTCGGGGGCAAGTGGCGCTGCCGGAGGCTCGATGTTTACTCCGGCCACGGCCTCAAGATCGCGTTGCCCCTGAGGATCACGGGCGATCTGCTCAACGGGTTGCGGCTCAACCTTCAGGGCTTCGAGCATGGCAGCATCCGTCGCTGTCAAATCCGGTTGTTCGGGCAAGGCTGTATTGTCCGGCTGAACCTGATCCACGATCTTGACCTGATCCTGCGTGTCATCCGGTGTATCTGTCACCACTGGTGGCTGCGGTTGTTCAGTCTCTGGCTCAGGTGCGGTTGGCGGCTCCTGTTCCACTGAGGCGACGGCCACATCCTCTTCAGGGTCCGCACCACGCAGCGACCAGGCGCCGATCACCATGCCGAACACGACCGCAACCGCCACAATCGGGATCGCAATCCGGCGTGGCGGCGCCTGAAACAGGGTCAACGCCGGCGCGCGGTGCGCGTCGGGTGCATCGAACGACCGGAACGGGTCCGGTTTTTCGGCTATATCGGCGATTGTATGGACGGGCAGATCGGTGTCGGGCGCGACATGATCCGCCTCGACGTGATCCGGCGCGGCGTCGGACGTAGGCGCCGCCGGCACGGGCGGAACTTCGTCGGTCCGTGGCGCCAAATCGAATTCCGGCGATCCGGGGAAATCCGTACTGGACGGGCTGGCTCCGAAGCGTACCGGAACAAACCCGTATTCGGCGGCAAATGCCTGCGCCTCTTGCAGTGTTTGTAGTGCAACGGCAGCCACGTAGGTGACATCGCCATCGCCCGCAGTATCAAAGGACAATTCCGACAGCGCATAAGGCGTCGCTGCGGCCACGGCGTCGTGAACCTTTTCTGCGGTGCTTTCGACGCTCAGACCCGCCGTTGGCACCGACAGATACCGGATCTGATCATCCGGCAGTATGATCGCGCAGCTCAGATCGTTTTCCAGCGCAAACGCGTTATCGCGCAACTCTTTGACCCGGTCGCTCAGGTCCGGTGCGTCAAGAGGTACTGTGCCTATGCTGAACCATTCATCGTCTGAATGATGTTCCAGCGAAATTCCGGAGGCAGAAAATGACAGCGCAAAAGCGGGTTTCATAAGCCGGAGGAACCATAATTATCAGCGTAAATGCAAACATCCGAGCGTTCACAGTACGACAATAAAGCAGGAACCCGCCGAGGGAAAGAAAAAGCCGGGCTTTCCCCTTGTACGGCAAAGGCCCGCCAACCCA
>JBCCIK010000151.1:0-5855 GCA_039028255.1 Pseudomonadota bacterium
CCACGCTTTGATTGCCCTGTTCCAGTCCATTAATAAATTGTCGTATTGAACAACAACAAAACAGTCACTAAGAAGTACTTTGCACTAAGATGAGTGGCAGAGGAAGAACAGACGGCGGTGGTTGGATGACCAGCCAAGGTAAGATTAAAGTATCAGGAAGAACAAATAGATATTGACATCAAGGGAGATTGAGTGGATATCAAGAAAGAAGACAGGCACCCGCTTGTCGTAAAGGCGTGGGACACGCTGCGTGCCATGCCCGAGGCCGGGCATGTCGCGCTGGCCTCGCCTCGGTTCCTGTTGCGCCGACCCTACGGCGCCAAGTCCGAACCGATTTACGAGTTCGATTTCGAGGAATTTACCGAAACCGAAGGGTTGCGGGGTATGCTTTGGGCCAACCCGGCCGTTCTTGTAACGATCCTGCTGGCACGATCCTTCAAGCAGAACGGCAAGGCGATGAAACTCGGCTCGGTGATGAGCCTGGGCGGTGTACCTTACCATTATGTCAATGACCGCTACGGGGATCAGGTCGCGCTGCCCTGTACCGAGCGCAATATCACGCTGGAAAAGCACGAACATTCGGTGCAGCGCGGGTATATGCCGGTGCTTTCGGTCAAAGGACGTGACGAAATCCGGCTGGGGTCGTTCAACTCGGTCGCCGGGCGCGAAATCCTGGGTCCCTGGTCCGGCATTCCGGTGCCCGAACCATCCCCGGATGTTCCGCCCGCGCCGGACGATGATCCCGAAGATACATCAACCGATGATGATCTGGATCTGGATCTTGATCTGGACAGCGATGACTCGGGTGATCTGGATTTCGACCTGGACGACGATGATCTGGATCTGGACCTGGGCGATGATGACTCGGGCGGATTGGACGATTTCCTTGCGGGATTCGGCGACGACAGCGAAGACGAAGAAGACGACGAAGAAATGGACCCCGAACTGGCTGCCTTGCTGGCTGATCTGTGACGGCGTGGCAATTAAGAAGTGGAAGGAACGGTAAATGGCTGAAAGTATGCAAAGCAAAGAGTGGCCGCTTCGCATCAGTGGGTCGTACAGTTACGACGACGATGAGCTGGTCATTCGGCGCGCGATCGTCACCGAACAGCTGGGCGAGTTGACGGAAATTCAGGTCGAGGTTCTGTCGCAGGACAAATCCATTTCGTTGGACAAGTTGCTGGGCAAGATCATGACCATTCACATGGTTGCCGAAAAAGGAGCCGAGCGCAAATTCACCGGAACCATTGTTCGGGTGGAACGGCTGGCGCTGCGCGACGGCTTTGTGCAACTGCTGGCGGAATTGCGCCCTTGGTTCTGGATGCTGGATCAGACCACGGACAGTCGCATTTTCCAGAACATGACCGCAGTTCAGATTATCGAGAAGATTTTCAAGGAATATGCGTTTTCGGACGTCAAGAAAAGCCTCAGCTCGTCATATCAGCAACGCGAATACTGCGTTCAATACCGCGAAACAGATTTCGATTTCATCTCACGGCTGATGCAGGAAGAAGGCATCTACTACTACTTTGATTACTCAAAGGCCGAGGACAAGCTGGAAACGATTGTGCTGTGTGACGGTGTATCGGCGCACAAACCGATTGAAGGGTCTTCAACTGTCGAATACCGCGCAGGTGACGATTACAAGCAACGTCTGTCCGATTGCGTCTCGGAATGGGCCAGCGGGCAAGAGATTGTGCCAGGGGTCGTGTCGCTGCGCGATTTCGATTTTAACACACCGAACGCCAAGCTGGAGGTGCGCGCCAACACCAAGACCAAGGCCAAGCACAGTTTCAAAAGTTACGAACTGTACGATGCGCCCGGCCATTACTACAAGGAAACCAAATTGGGCACGACCCGTGCGCAGGTGCGTATGGAAGCCGAAGATGCCCGTTTCGACCGACGCAGGGGTCGGGCTTCGGTCCGCTCGATGGAGGTGGGGCGCACCTTTACTCTCAAAGAGCACCCCGACAAGGATCAGAACGATGATTACCTGATTACGGGGGCGACATATTACCTTCAGACCACCGAAGGGTACGGGTTTGAGAAAAAGGAAAAGGATCTGGACACAGGTGCGCTGGAATTCCCGGAAGACAGCAACGAAATGTTCATGGTCGAATTTGATGCCCAGCCGAAATCGGTCAATTACCGTTCGCCGCTGACCACGCCCTGGCCCGAGATTTCAGGCCTGCACACGGCCATTGTCACAGGCAAAAGCGGTGAGGAGATCTGGACCGACAAGCATGGTCGTATCAAAGTGCAGTTCCATTGGGATCGCGAAGGTAAAAAGGACGAAAACACGACCTGCTGGGTGCGTGTCGTCACGCCCTGGTCGGGCAAGAACTGGGGAATGGTCAGTATCCCGCGGATCGGTCAGGAAGTGGTGATTCAGTTCGAAGAAGGCGATCCGGACCGGCCGATCTGTACCGGTATGCTGTATAATGCGGATACGATGCCACCCTATACTCTGCCCGCAAACCAGACCCAATCTGGTATCAAGACACGATCTTCGAAAGGTGGCAGTGCCGAAATGTTCAACGAACTGATGTTCGAGGATAAAAAGGGCGAAGAACTGGTCCGTTTTCAGGCGCAAAAAGACCATGAAAAGCTGATCAAGAATAAATCCACCATCACCGTTGGCTATGACAAGCTGGACAAGGGTGGAAATGGCGGCGATGGCTGTCTGAGCCAGGTGGTCAAGAAAAACGTGGACGAGACCATCAAAGAGGGTGATCACACCGTCAAGATCGAAAAAGGAAGTCAAACGATCAGCATTAAGACGGACCAGACAGAAACGATCGAGGGCAAATCCACCCGGACAGTGACCGGCAACGATACCGAAACGATCAAGACAGGTAACATGGTCACGTCAGTCAACAGCGGTAACAAGACAACCACCGTCAAGATGGGCAACATTCAGGTTGATGCCAAAGCCGGCAAGATCTCTATCACTGCGATGCAGTCGATCGAGTTGAAGGTTGGTGGTTCGTCCATCAAACTGGACCCGGCAAGCATCACGATCAAAAGCACGATGATCAAGGTTCAGGCCAATGCAAAACTGGATGCGAAAAGCCCGCTGACCACGGTGAATGGCGACGGCATGCTGACCCTCAAGGGCGGCCTGACCATGATCAACTAGGGGGCTGACGGATGACGGAACGATTTGCAGGAATGGCCAAGGTGCCTCAGGTGCCCGCGGCGCGGATGCTGGCGGATGCCAATGCCCGGTTGAACACCAAGCTGGAGGCGCCTGCCAGCGCGTCGCTGGATGTGGTACTGGGTGAGCTGGACGAAAAAGGCGCTGTGGTCGATATACTGCGGCTGCTGGGCGTGGCGTTGCCCCCGCGCGAGAGGGTCTGGTGGTCGTGTCTGGCTGCGCGGGATTACATCGGCGAAGCGCCTGATAACAACACACCCTGTCTGGCCGCGTCGGAAGAGTGGGTTTTCCGTCCAACCCCCGAAAACCGCGAAAAAGCGTCTGAAACGATTGATCTGGCCGAGCCGGATGACGAAACAATCAATTGCGCGATGGGCGTGTTATACTCGGACGGGACTCTGGGCACTGGTGATCTGGCGGCGATAGAAGCCCCACCCGGAGCCGCCGAAGTTGTGGCCTTTGCGATGAATGTTGTTGCAATGGACAACCACGAAGACGATTTTGATGCCTATGTACAGTTGCTGATTGATCGCGGCGTCGATATTGCTCGGGGTGGGAATGGTAAGCTGGACCGCCAGGCGGCCAGCCTTGAGACAGAGGATTAATCATGGGATTTCCGCAGGCCCGTGTAACCGATTTGCACGCATGTACGCTGCCGGCCCCGCCGCCGGCGCCACCGCCACCTGCGCCGGTGCCGATGCCCATCATGCCACCGTGCTGTCCGACCGTTCTGGTGTCGAAACTGCCGGCGGCGCGTATGACGGATTTGGCAACCCCGGCGTTTCCGCATCCTATATTAAAAGGATCGGCGACGGTGCTGATCAGCAAGCTTCCGGCGGCGCGGGTCATGGATACCTGCGCTTGCGGCGGCCCGATCCTGCCGCCGTGCTGCCCTACCGTTCTGGTCGGAGGATGAAGACAAACGCATGACGGTCACACTGAAATTCCAATCCACCGGCGTGGTGCCGGGCGACGGGCGCCCGGTTTCGATGCAGGGGGGGTCTTTGACAGTGGGGCGCGGCCCGGCCAATGATCTGGTTTTGCCGGATCCTGAAAAAACGCTGAGCAAAAGCCATTTTGTGATCGAGGATCACAATGGCAATGTGGTGATTGTCGATCTGTCGACAAATGGCACCTTTCTGAACTATTCAAAGATTCCGCTGGGTCGGACACCGACGCCGCTGAACAATGGCGATGTCCTGACTGCCGGCGGGTACGAGATGGTGGTCGAGATCGGGGCGGACCAGCCCAGTTTTGAAGAGATGATACCGCAACCCTTGCAACAGGGCGGTGTGTCGCCGGGCCAGTCGCAGAATGCGCCAGATCCCATGGCTTTGCTTGACGATGCCCCGCCGGGCGGGGACTTTCTGGATGATCTTTTGGGCGGGGATGCCAAAGGGCCGGGACAGATCAAAACACCCGATCAGATGGATGAACTGCTGCCGCCGTTAGAGGATGACGACCCGTTCTTTGCCAAACCCAAAGATGTTCATGCCGACATGGGGGGCAGCGATGCGATGCACAACCCGTCGGCGTCTGATGCGTTTGCTGCGCCACAATCCGGGGGTGGCGCCAATCTGATTCCGGACGATTGGGATGATGATCTTCTGGGGCCGCCCGGCGGCGGGGCCGAGGCAGATCCGTTTGCAACCCCCAAATCTCCCGAGCCGCCCCCTGCGCCGCCTCCGGTGAAGCCCACGCCAGGTGGTCAGGCTGAGGCCGTGCCGCCCCCTGCGCCGGAACCGCCTAAACCTGAGGCTCCGATCGCTGTTGCTGCGGGCGATCAATCCGCGGCACGCGCGCTTCTGGAAGCGCTTGAAGTTGACGATTTGCGTATCGACGACACGGATTTGCCGGCCACGATGGGTCGAATGGGCCGGGTGTTGCGTGCAATGATCACCGGGCTTCGGGAAATCCTGATGACCCGTACGTCGATCAAGTCAGAGTTTCGGATCGACCAGACCATGATAAGCGCTGGCGGGAACAATCCGCTGAAGTTCTCGATCAGTGCGGATCAGGCCGTGGAAGCCTTGGTAAAGCCTCGGGTCAAAGGTTATCTGGCCGCCGAAGAGGCAACCGAACAGGCGCTCAACGATATCAAGGCGCACGAAGTGGCCATGGTCACAGGAATGGAAGCCGCTCTGAAAGGCGTGCTGTCGCGTCTGGATCCCGAAGTTCTTGCCGGAAAAATTGAGGGCTCGGGCAAACTTGGGACACTTTTCAAGGGTAAAAAGGCCCAGTATTGGGAAGTGTATGAAAAGATGTACGCTGAAATCTCGGATCAGGCAGAGAATGATTTTCATGATCTCTTCAGTCGGGAATTCGCACGTGCGTACAAAGAACAGCTGGAAAAGCTGAAGTAACGCCCCACCACGGGCGGCAAGAACAAGGGAGGGCAGCCATTGTCCTGGGACAGCAAGGTGCTTTGGACCGAAGGGTTGTTTCTGCAACCTCATCACTTCCAGCAGGCCGACCGGTACACCGAGGCTCTGGTCGCGGGTCTTGCACGGCGCGTCACACCTTATGCCTGGGGTGTGAGTGCGCTGGAAATCGATGATGAGGTGCTGAAGGTCGGGCAGATTGTGACCGTGGAGGTGGATGAGGCCTCTGAATATGACCTTGGACACGCCCTTAAACCAGCTTACCCCAAAGGTCATATTCAGAGGCCTCATCCACCTCCACGGTCACAATCTGCCCG
>JBCCIK010000152.1:0-5780 GCA_039028255.1 Pseudomonadota bacterium
CCGTGGGCAGGTTGACGGTTACAACACCGGTACGCGCGTTGCGGCGAAAATGCGTGGCACGGGCCAGACTCTGCGTGACAATCCCCGATGTCAGGCCAAAATTGGTGTCGTTCACGGTAGCCAGCGCTTCGTCATAACTGCCAACTTTGATCACACTTGTCAGCGGCGCAAACATCTCTTCGCGATTGATACGCATGTCATTGGTGGTGTTCAGGAAAACACCGGGCGACATGTAATAGCCCTGATGCGGCATGTCTAACCTTGTGCCACCACAAGCAAGCTCAGCGCCTTCGGACCGGCCCAGATCGACATAGGCCAGGTTTTCCTGCAACTGTTGTTCACTGACAACCGGACCCATCTGGGTGCCGTCCTCCAGCGCGTGACCCACTTTCATCGCCTGCGCCCCAGCGACCAGTTTTTCGACAAAGGCGTCATGCACCGCGTGATGCACAACAAGTCGCGAGGATGCGGTACATTTCTGTCCGCTGCCACCAAATGCGCCGCCCAATGCCAACGACACGGCCAGATCCAGATCGGCGTCATCCATTACGGCCAGCGCGTTTTTCGACCCCATTTCCATCTGGACTTTGGTCAGGTTCTGAACGGCGGCCATCGCGATGCCCTTGCCGACCGGAACTGACCCTGTAAAGGATATCGCGTTGACCACAGGGCTTTCGACCAGCCGCTGACCAATCGAACGGCCAGACCCCATGACCAGGCTGAACAGACCTTTTGGAATATCCTGACGCGCAATAATCTCGGTCAATGCCACGGCAGAGGCAGGCGTGACATTCGCCGGCTTCCAGACAACCGCATTTCCGTAACACAGGGCGGGCGCGATTTTCCAAGATGCGGTTGCGGTCGGGAAATTCCACGGCGAAACAACCGCTACAACCCCGACCGGTTCGCGGCGCACATCAATCTCGACTCCGTCCCGAACGCTATCGGCGTTCTCGCCAAGCTGACGCAGGCATTCGGCGGCGTAATAAGTAAAGAACTGGCCGGCGCGAAAAACTTCACCTTTGCCTTCGGCCAGCGGTTTGCCTTCCTCTCGGCTCAGCAACGTTCCCAACTCTTCGGCGTGCGCCATCAGTTCGTTGCCGATATTCATCAGAACTGTCTGCCGGCGTTCCAGCCCATAGCTGGCCCACTCGGCCTGCGCCAATCGTGCCCGGTCCAGAGTCGCGTCAAGCTGTTCTGCGCTGGCCTGTGCGAACAGGCCGACCAGATCGTCCAGGTCGGACGGGTTGCGGTTTTCGATCTCGCTTTCGCCGGCCAGCCATTCACCGGCAATCAGATTGAGTTTGGTCACGGTCGAATCCAGTTGCAAAGGAGTGATGGTGCAGGATGGACTTCATCCGCAATATCAGTCAAATTCAAATAACTTAATAAAGCTTCAGAAAAACTGAAAATGGCGATCAAACTGGAAATGTTGAGAAGTTTCTGCACAGTGGCTCAGACCGGGACACTGGGCGAGGCCGCAAATCGGCTGGGGCGCACTCAGTCGGCTGTTTCAATGACGTTGAAGCAGCTTGAGGATCATCTGGGCAGACGGCTTTTTGAAGGCGAGCGCAAAAATCGACTGACCCCACTGGGCGAACAGGTATTCGACCTGGCGTCAAAACAGGTGCGCCGGTTTGACGAGACCATTCAGGATATTGAACGCAAAGCGTCAGCCGCACATGGCTTGATCCGGATCGTTTCGGTGCCCTCTGCCGCTGCTCTGGTGTTTCCGGCCGTTCTGGACCATGTGACACAGACCTATCCCGGCCTGAAGGTGGACCTGCGGGACACGGACACCCGGCAGGTTCTGGATGCGTTGACCCAGGGGCGCGCGGATATCGGAATTGCGTCCGGAAACCACCCGTTAAACGGCGTCAATTCCATCGCTCTTTTTGAAGACGGCTTTGGCCTGGTATGTGCCCGGGATCATCCCCTGGCTCGGCAATCCGAACCCCCGTCCATAGAACAGGTGACCGGGCCCTGCTTTGTGCGCAACGCCCTGAGTGACCTGATACGGACCGCTCAGTTTCGGAGCGCCATCGACAAAACGGATGTCACGATTCACAACACACATTCGTTGATTGCCATGGTGCGAACCGGTCGATGGGTGACGATCCTGCCGCAGACTGTTGCCCGGTTTGTGTCATCAGATGTTGTGTTCCGGGCCTTGCCCGATTTACCTGACCGGCGCCAGGTTTGTCTCTATCACAGGGAAAACACGCGCATTGACGCTCTGACCAGGGCCTGTTGTGATTTTATTTCCAGGCTGGATTTTTCGTGATCTCAAAGCCTGCCTGACGGAACTTACGCACTCACTCGCTGCTGATCACTGTCAAACGCAAATGCCAGGTGATCATCGAATTCC
Organism: Pseudomonadota bacterium; assembly: GCA_039028255.1. Taxonomy (GTDB): domain Bacteria; phylum Pseudomonadota; class Alphaproteobacteria; order Rhodobacterales; family Rhodobacteraceae; genus Ruegeria. Next base: position 2,369 of record JBCCIK010000152.1, read on the forward strand.
AATTCAATGCTCTCCCCCACGCCGGTTGCGTCCTGCCCAAAAATCCGTACGGTCACCGCCTCTTGTTCGGCGGTTGAAACCAGCAGGTTAGTGTCTCCGCCCAGACGCTCGACATGCGTCACGGTGCCCTTGATCCGTCCGCCTTTTTCTGGATGCAGATGTTCGGGCCGGATACCCAAGGCACCATGTTCCGGAATTGACAACGGTGCCTTGGTCAGAAAATTCATCGAAGGCGAGCCCAGAAAACCTGCCACAAATTGATTGGCAGGATTATTGTACAACTCCATGGGCGAACCGACCTGTTCGACCCGACCATCGCGCAAAACGACAATTTTGTCGGCCAGTGTCATCGCCTCCGTCTGGTCGTGGGTCACATAGATCATCGACGCGCTGAGTGTGCGGTGCAGCTCGGCAATCTCGATCCGGGTATTCATCCGCAGCGCTGCATCGAGATTGGACAGCGGCTCGTCAAACAGAAACAGCTTGGGTTCGCGAACAATAGCGCGCCCGATCGCAACCCGCTGACGCTGACCACCCGACAGATCGGACGGTCGTCGGTCGACATAAGCCGCCAGATCAAGCATCTGAACGGCTTTTTCCACGCGCTCGTCAATGACGGATTTCGGCTGCTTTTCCTGTTTCAGACCCAATGCCATATTGTCGCGCACATTCAAATGCGGATACAGCGCGTAGGACTGAAACACCATGGCGATGCCCCGCTTTGCCGGCGGGACGGTGTTGACTACTTCGCCGCCAATTTCGACGGTCCCGCTGGTGGCATCCTCAAGCCCGGCGATCACGCGCAGCAACGTGGACTTGCCGCAGCCTGACGGGCCGACAAAAACAACAAATTCACCCTCCTCGACGGTCAGGTTGATGTCTTTGAGAACCTCTACCGGGCCAAAGGACTTACACACATTGGTCAGAGTCAGGGCAGTCATTGGGTGTCTCCTAGATCGACGGGGCGACCACAGCGGATGCTCTCATCCGCGGCCAGGCAAATCGCCAGCGATTGAACGGCGTCATTCATGTGTCGGGACAGGTCCGTGTCCTGCAATATCGCGCTGATCATAAAGGCCTGTTCAGCATCGCAAAGGTCCTGATGGCCCGGTTCGTCAGGCATGTCGATTATTGTATCGCCGGATGGCCGATGGACCAAAATAGAGCCTACTTTTGTATGACCATCTACGTCGTCCGAGGCGCCTTTGTTCCCGTCAGAGATCGACACCGCTCCATTGGGCGAAACCACGTCTTTGACGAAAAATGCGGTCTCGGACATCATCGGGCCCCACCCGGCCTCGTACCAGCCGACCGAGCCGTCTGCGAACCACACCTGAAGCTGCCCGTAATTGTACATGTCAGGGGAAATTTCATCTGTCAGACGCAACCCCATCCCGCTGACCCGGACCGGTCGGGCATCGGTGATTTGACACATCACATCGACATAGTGCACGCCACAATCGACAATTGGCGAGGTGGTTTGCATCAGCGCTTTGTGTGTTTCCCAGGTAAGCCCATCCGATTGCTGGTTCAGGTTCATGCGAAAAACATACGGCCCGCCCAGCTGACGGGATTCGGCAATCAGCCGTTGCCAGCTTGGATGATGCCGCAGAATATACCCGATAACCAGTTTGCGACCCAATCGGGTCGCTGTTGCGACAACCCGTTCCGCGTCCGCGACGGACGTGGCCAGCGGCTTTTCCAGAAACACATCCGCACCCGCTTCCATCGCTGCAATCGCAAAATCAGCATGGCTGTCCGAATACGTCGCGATGCAGACCAGATCGGGGCGCAGGGCAAGGCCCTCATCGAAACTGCTGAACCGGGGATAGCTTTGCAGTGCGTCAGGCAGTGCAATTTCCGACCGGTTGACCAGACCAACGATCTCCGCCTGTGGATGGGCATGATAGGCCAGCGCGTGACTGCGCCCCATATTGCCAAGACCCGCAACGACAACTCTCATTTCACTGCTCCTGACGTAATGCCGCGGATCAGTTGCCGCGAGAATATCACATACAGAACCATCACCGGCAAAATCGCCAGCGACAGGGCCGACAGAACGGCGTTCCAGTCGGTCACAAACTGCCCGATAAACACCTGGCTGCCGAGCGTCAGGGTCTTGACCTCTTCGGCCGGGGCCAGAATCAGCGGGAACCACAAGTCGTTCCAGATCGGAATCATGTTGAACACCGCCACGGTCGCCATCGCCGGGCGCACCAGCGGCACAACCAGGCGAAAGAAAATCTTGTATTCGCTCAACCCGTCAATCCGGCCAGCGTTTTTGAGATCGTCGGAAACGCCTTTCATGAATTCGCTGAGAATGAACACAGCCAATGGGAGCCCCTGCGCCGTGTACACTAGGATCAGGGCCATCAGGGTGTTCACAAGCCCGGTCGAGACCATCATTTCAAGGATTGCGACCGTGCCGATGCGGATCGGGATCATGATGCCCAGCGCCAGGTAGAGACCCATCAGAGTGTTGCCCTTGAACCGATATTCAGCCAGCGCAAACGCAGCCATCGCGCCAAACAGCAGGATCAGAGTCAACGAAACCACGGTCACGATCATCGAGTTCTGGAAGTAGAGAAAGAAATCGCCCTGTTTCATGACCGTTTCATACCCGATCATCGAAAACGTTTCGGTATTGGGCAGGCCCAGCGGATCACGAAAGATCGCACGGCGGTTTTTGAAGCTGTTGATCAGGATCACAAAAACGGGGAACAGCGCGATCAGAGTATAGGCGAGCAAAACGGCATGCGCGGCGAAGGTCGTTCCAGGGGATCTGCGGGCGTTGTTCATGACTGTGTCCTCAGAACTGATAGCTGCGCAGGCGGCGCTGGATGCCAAAAAGATAGATGCAGACACCGATCAGGATGATGACAAACATCGCACTGGCAATCGCCGATCCCATATGGGGGTCGCCCAGTTGCAACTGGAACCCAAAGAAAGTGCGATACATGAAGGTGCCAAGAATGTCGGTGGAAAAATCGGGTCCCGCCAACGCACCCTGTGCCGCATAGATCAGGTCGAAAGCGTTGAAGTTGCCCACGAACGTCAGGATCGAAATGATTCCGATAGAGGGCAAAATAAGCGGCAGCTTGATCTTCCAGAACGCGCTCATGCCCGACACGCCGTCACATTCACCCGCCTCCAGAATCTCGTCCGGGATGGACAAGAGGGCCGCATAGATCAGCATCATCGGGATGCCGACATATTGCCAGACCGAGACCAGCGCCAGCGTGGTCAGCGCGTATTCCTCTTTGCCCAGCCAGGGCTGGTAAAGGAACTTCAGGCCAATCGCATCCAGCATGCCGGGGGCAATGCCCCAGATCGGAGACAGGATCAGCTTCCATGTAAAGCCCACAATCACAAAGCTCAGGATTGTCGGCACAAAAATGGCGGAACGGTACAG
>JBCCIK010000153.1:0-5605 GCA_039028255.1 Pseudomonadota bacterium
GCCGCCCACCGTATTGGGAAAGAACCGTTTTTCATAGTTCAGGTCAAACACGCGTGACGGTATTTCGTCCTGGTTTTCGCTGTCGCGCAGAGTTTTGTAATAGATCAGACTTGTCCTGAAGGCAGTGTCGCGTTGAATGCGTTCCAGAGCGATTTCGCTGCGCAGGCGGTCCAGATCAGGCAAACCGTAATCGACCAGATAGGCGTCGTCCGACGCGGTTTGCAGGCTGAAGGCCAGATTATAGTTGTTGTTCAGATTGAACCGTCCGTCGGCGAACAGGTACCCGCGGTCCTGATCTGGTTGCACATCGTCACGGGTGAACGCGCCTTCGATGTTTATGCGGCCGTTTACAAACGCCTGTCGATATCTGTACCCAAGCGTTTTGGTCTTGGCCGAGATATACGGCGTCAGGGTCAGATCGCGGTGATCGCCAAGCTTGAAGAAATAGGGAACCTGAACGCCGGTTCCCAGCTGCGACGTGGTGCGTATTGATGGCGCCAGAAACCCGCTGGCCCGTTCCAGTGTCGGGTCAGGCAGCCGCAGGTAGGGAAAATAGAATACCGGAACATCCAGCACACGCAGTTGTGCGCCTTCGAAATACAGCTGCCGCTCCAGCGAGTCATGGGTGACCTTGCGCGCCCGGATCTGCCAAAGCGGTGGTTTTCCGTCGTTGCAGACATGGCAGGACGTGGCCGCGACTTTGCTGAATTGCGTGTACCGGCCACTGGCGCGTTTGGCCTGGACCGATGCGATCTGCACCTGTTGATCGAACACCATGCGCGCGCCGATCAGCAATCCGTTCTGAAGTCCATTGTCCAGCTGCGCCGAGTCGGCCAGCACTGTGGACCGGCCGCCCTGATCGATGCGAACCGGACCTTCAAGCGTCAGTTCGCCCGTCTCTCGATCGTACAGGACGCGGCTGGCTGACAGCTTCACATCCCCTTGAAACGCTTCGACATTACCTTCGGCCACCAACTGACGGTCGGGCGTGATGAAAACCCTGTCGGCGACCAGCAATGCGGGTTCGTCCGGCTGTTCGGGACTCGGCGCGCCGTCTGCAACGGCCGGTCCGGACGGGGCAGACTGGGCGGTTGCCGTCGAAGACAGCGCGCAGATCATCCCGGCGGACACTGCCAAAGCAAGGATCAGCCGCATCAGCCATCCTCCGCATGCAGCAAAAGTCCAAGCGACAGCAAAATGGCGGCAAACGGCGGAGCCCAGGCCGCGACATAAATTGGCAACTGACCGTTTTCCCCCAAAATCTGCGCAAAGTTGCGAACGAAATAAATCGCAAAACCCAGCAAAACCGCGGTCAGCACGGCAACACCCGTTCCCCCAAAGCGCACGTGCCGCATGGTGAAGGCCGCACCGATCAGGACCATGGACACCAGAAACAGCGGTCGTGCCAGCTGGACCTGCAACCAGACCTCATATTGCTTGGTTGAAAACCCCGCCTGCCGCAGATCCTGGATCAGTTGCGGTAGATCGTAGACAGAAACTGAATCCTGCTGACCCAGCGTGTCCAGAATACGCTGCCGGGTCAGTGTTGTCGGCAGTCTCAGTTGCTCATGTACTTCGGCATTGGTCTCCGGGTTGCGACCATCTTCCAGCGACCAGGTTTTGGCCTGCATCAAAATCCATGTTCCGTCATTCAACTCGGCCCGGTCCGCGACGATCTGCTGTGTGGGTTTGCCATCGGATGAAAACGTGATGATTGTCACGTCATTCAGGCCAAGCGTGTCGCCGTTTGAGGTGCCTCGGGCATGTATCACCGACTGTTCCGCACCTGAACCCTGGCGCAACCACAGACCTTCGCGGCTGATCGACAGGGCCGAGTTGCCGTCATTGCGGTAGCTGTCGGACAGACGCCGGTACTCTTCCGAGGTTGCAGCCGCAATCGGGTTCAACAGGGCAACCGCCAGCGTCCCGATTGCCAAAGCCAGCAGCACAGGTGCCGCCAGCGCCCGAATGCCGGACCGTCCTATTGCCCGGGTCACAACCAGTTCGGATGTGCGCGCCAGGCCGACAAACAGAGCAATGGTGGACAGAATCACCAGCAGGGGCAGCATTTCGCTGATCGCAGCGGGCGTGTTCAGAAGGGTCAGTTGCAACAAACGACCAAAGGACAGATCAACACTTTCAAACCGCCGCGACTGTTCGATCAGGTCGATCAGAATCATCAGCGTCAGAAATATGCTGCCGATCACAACGAAACTTTGCAGAAACCGGCGGGCGAAATAGCGGTCCAGGATCATGGCTCCGCCCTCGCAGGGCTTGCGGCACAGGGTTTGCGACCACACCTGTCAGGGCGCATGTCTGCGCAGGACAGCCTGTGCCTGCCGAATAGTGCCACTTAGTTCTCCCCCGGGCCCGCCGTTGTTTTTCCGCGACCTTAATGCAAATGCAGAACGGGGAAAACTGCTATCTGGTCAAGGCAGGCGGCACGGGCTAGGTCTTGGGCAACAGAATTTGAGGAGTTTGAAATGAGCAGTCTGGTCCCCATCCGTTTTCAGGATTTCGATGCCGATGTCATGGCGCAGGCCGAGGGACGCGTAGCGATTGTCATCCCGTCGGACGGCAAGATGAGCCCCGCAGCCCGTCGCGCCAACCGGCTGACCCGTGGTGCCGTGGCGCGCCTGGTCGAAAGCGACAGCTTTGGCAAGGCCAAAGCGGGCGATGTGATTTCCCTGGCATGGCCGGCCGGCATGGTCGCCGACGCGCTGGACGTGCTGGTCCTGCCGCGCCGCCCGGACGTGACCGAGGCGCGCAAGGCTGGCGCCAGTCTGGCAAAACTGGCGGGTGGCAAGGATCTGCTTGTGATGGCTGGCAATCAGGCCCGGATCGAGGAACTGGCCCTGGGCATTGCCTTGCGTTGCTACGATTTCGATGCACACAAGACGCAGGACAGCGTCGCCTCGGGCACGGTCACAATCAGCCATTCCAAATTTCAGGAGGCCGAGACCGCATTCGCGCCGCTTTATGCGGTGGCGGATGGGGTTCGCATGACCCGGGATCTGACCAACGAGCCTGCAAACATCCTGACCACAACCGAATTCGCCGATCGTCTGGTGGAAATGCAGGACCTGGGCTTGCAGGTCGAGGTCCTGGACGAAGACAAACTGTCTGAACTGGGCATGCGCACATTGCTGAGCGTCGGGCAAGGCTCGGTCAGCCCGTCCAAGGTGGTGGTGATGCAATGGAACGGGGGCGACGCGGAAGACGCACCCCTGGCCCTGGTGGGCAAAGGCGTTGTTTTCGACACGGGTGGCATCTCTCTTAAACCCGCTGGCGGCATGGAAGACATGACCATGGACATGGGCGGCGCGGGCGTTGTTGCCGGAACGATGCGCGCGCTGGCCAGCCGCAAGGCCAAGGCAAATGTGGTGGGTCTGGTTGGGCTGGTCGAAAACATGCCCTCCGGAAACGCCACCCGCCCGGGCGATGTCATCACATCCATGAAGGGCGACACGGTCGAGATCATCAATACGGATGCCGAAGGCCGTTTGGTTCTGTGCGATGTGATGTGGTACGCCCAGGAACGCTTCTCGCCTGTCGGTATGGTCGATCTGGCCACTTTGACCGGGGCAATCATCATTGGGCTGGGGCATGAGAATGCGGGTGTGTTCTCGAACAACGACACGTTCTGCGATGCGTTCCTGAAAGCGGCCGGGGCCGAGGGTGAAGGCGCGTGGCGGATGCCGCTGGGCGACGCTTATGACAAGCAGTTGAAGTCGCGCATTGCGGACATGAAGAATGTCGGAGGGCGCCCGGCAGGATCGATCACGGCGGCACAGTTCCTGCAACGGTTCGTCCAGGAAGACACTCCGTGGATTCACCTGGACATTGCCGGGGTTGCATCGGTTTCGTCCGAAACAGCCTATGCGCCCAAAGGCGCCACCGGCTGGGGCGTGCGGGCGCTGAGCCGGTTTGTCGAGGACAATTTCGAGTGATCGGATGGGCGCTGTTTACTTCTATCATCTGACCCGTCGGCCTTTGGAACAAACTCTGCCGGTTCTGTTGCACAAAGCCCGGCAGGCCGGGTGGCGGATTGCGGTGCGCGGATCCGATGCGTCGCGCATGGACTGGCTGGACGAAAAACTGTGGCTTGGGCCCGAAGATGATTTTTTGCCGCACGGGCGCGCCGGCGGGCCGCATGACGCGGCCCAGCCCGTTTTGCTGACGACCGAACCGAATGCCGCCAACGCGGCGACCTGCGTCATGACAGTGGACGGGGCAACGGTCGACGCCGCAGAGGTTGCGGCCATGGAACGGGTCTGCATTCTGTTTGATGGCAATGACGCGCAGGCGGTGCAACAGGCGCGGGACCAATGGAAGGCCCTGACAGGCGCGGGATGTTCCGCGCAGTACTGGTCCGAGGAGTCGGGTCGCTGGGAAAAGAAAGCCGAAGCGTGATGCACCGGTCGGGATTGAGGGAGAGCAGCATATGGAAATGAAACCTTTGGGTCGCACCGGGATCATGGTCAGCGATCTGTGCCTGGGCACCATGACCTTTGGATCGCAAACGTCCGAAGCCGACTCGCACACGCAGATGGACATGGCGCTGGCGGCTGGGATCAACTTTGTTGATGCGGCGGAAATGTATCCGGTCAATCCGGTTGCAAAAGAGACAATTGGCCGGACCGAGACTTATCTGGGCAACTGGAATGCCGCCAACGCGTCCCGGCGATCGGATTACGTTCTGGCCACGAAACATTCCGGTCAGGGCCTTTCATACGTGCGCGACGGGGCCCCGATTACCGCCGAGACCATCCCGGAGGCAATTGAAGGGTCGCTGCGGCGGTTGCAGACCGACTATATTGATCTTTACCAGTTCCACTGGCCCAATCGCGGCAGCTATATGTTCCGGCAGAACTGGAATTATGCACCTTCGGGTCACAATACCGATGAAGTGTTGGAGAATATGCAGGACTGTCTGGAGGCGTTGCAGCGCGGAGTGGACAAAGGCACCATACGGTCCTTTGGCCTGTCGAACGAAAGCGCCTGGGGCACGGCGCAGTGGTTGCGGATTGCCGAACAGATGGGCACACCGAGGGTTGCATCCGTTCAGAATGAATATTCCCTGCTGTGTCGTCACTTCGACACTGACATGGCGGAACTGAGCGTGCATGAGGATGTCGGACTGCTGGCGTTCTCGCCGCTGGGCGCGGGATTTCTGACCGGCAAGTATCAGGATGGCCAGGTGCCGGACGGATCGCGCATGTCGATTTCACCGCAAATGGGCGGGCGCAGTTCCGAACGTGTTTTTGCCGCGGTCGCCGCCTATCTGGAGATTGCCGACCGTCACGGGCTGGATCCGGTGCATATGGCGCTGGCCTGGTGCCGGACCCGGCCATTCATGATGTCGGCAATCTTTGGTGCCACGTCAGCGACGCAGCTGGATCATATACTGGCCGGTAAGGATTTGCGGTTGTCCGATGATGTGGTGCGCGAGATCGGTCAGGCGCATCGCACCCATCCGATGCCGTATTCGGGGGCTCGGCCCCCGCCCCCCGGCGGGCGTCGCCCCCCGGCGATTTTTTGGCCGAGGGAGAGGGCCTTTTTAAGGTTGCGGGGTGCGCGCGCGAGCCGGTCTGGGAGAGCGCGC